>PNBP01000172.1 GCA_003136075.1 Methanoregula sp.
GTGGACAATGCTCCCGAATCATATACCCGGGAGCTCATGCTGGACGCCGACCAGCTCAATTTCTTTTTGAACGACCGTGCACGCGCACAGGGAATTGTGAAGGCTGTCACAATGGAAGACCGCGAACGGGAAAAAGAACTTCAGGCAAATGCAAAAAAATCAAAAACGGTCACTGCCCCGCCCGCCGCACAAAAACCCGGGCCGACTTCCCTAAAAGATGTGCCGGAAGAATTACCGAAAGCACCTGAAAAACCAGATGAAATAATCATGGACAATCCCCCGGAAAAGAAAACACCTGCAAAGACTCAGTCAACGCTCTTTGACGGGTTCTGATGCCGGTGATACAGGTGGAGGAGCACCCCGCAATCAATACGTTCCCCCCCGTTACCGTACGATTCGAACCCGAGATGGTAGACCAACAGATCGCAGTTTACCCGTTGTGCCAGCGCGATCAGGGGGGGCATCATCTCTTCTGCAGGACGGATGGCATAGATAACCTCTGCTCCCACGTACTTCGAAAGGTCAGGCTCGAAGATGTCGTCAACGGAAAAGTACAGCCAGTCCGGGTGTACAAGAGCCCTGACATCGATAGCCCGGACCCGGACTCCTGCGGTATTAAGGATCTGCGCGGCATTCTAATTCTCACCCACACCTGCCTCCACCGCGTCCCTATAGTGTGTGGCAATATATGTCCCGACACATCTCTCAATATGTTTATAGCCGCCCATCCAACAGAATATAGCGATGCATATCCATATTTTTTGGGATCGGCTGTCTCCCGCAGGTCTGCAGGTGCCGGTTGCCCGGAATATCGCGGCGATCATAGGTGTTCCCGCGCGTGTTGAAGAAAATCCGGTCCGTATCATGGGATACGTGGATGTGCGAAAACAGGTTGATGCACAGGTGCAACTGGATCATCTGGCGGCATACAAGCACCGGCACGATCTCGCAGATCCGGTCCTGCTTGTTCTCAACCAGGACCTGTTCAATCCCGGCCACAGTTTTGTGTTTGGACTTGCCCGCGAATCTGTCGGGGCTGCCGTGGTTTCCACCGCCCGGCTTGCCAATGAATATTACGGTCTTTTGGAAAACGATGACGATCTGATTGACCGGACGACAAAAGAAGGTGCACATGAGGTGGGACACCTGCTGGGTCTTGGCCACTGTGAAAATCGGGAATGTATCATGTTCCGCCCTGATACACTGGATGAGCTGGACGGGAAGAAGAAAATGCTCTGCGATACCTGTCGGGCACACCTGGAACAAAAAATTGGGCAGAAAGAATTGTAATCTTTTCATGGCGCTGTGATTTATTTCCGGCCAGGAATGCTGGCAAAATCCAAATTTTTTAAGATCTTTCTCGCAAAAACAGGTGCTCATCTCACAGAGTGTTTGAAGGCCAGAATTTTTGCTCATCTTTTTAGGGTATCCCTGTCCCTGTTAAGATTATGCAGGTATGGGGAGGATATCGACCTCTATGGTACTAATCTTCTGGTAAAGTCTCTTCTTTTTGATGATTGGCCAGAGTTCATAGAGGAGCACGGTGACCGGCTCCCACATTGCAGCCCAGCCGGTGATCCTGAGCGCGTCTGCCAGCAGCTGGACAATTACAGAATTGCTGATGCTCAAAAGGTACTCGCCGCCAATCAGGCTGATAAATAAAAACGAAAGGCCAAGGAGCAGGGCAAACCGGCCGTATTTTATCCGGTTGCGAAGCCGGCGCTCCGTAGCAAGCATCCGGTACTGGAAGTGATTATGTACTGCCGGAACAATCTTTTTTGCCTGATCGCCGGAAGCGAGTTCCGGCGGCAGGTAAATTGCCAACCTGAACTGGGTCTTTGAGGGGAAATCGTCGACAGTATCAACAATATATTTCTCTGCATCAGCATCAAGTTCTTTTTCACGAAACGGTGCAGGATCAAAGGAGTTGAAGAGCTGGGCAATGGAGGAAAGTTTGATCTCGATGAGGATCTTTCCGTCCACTTTTTTATATGAAGATTCTATGTCCTGCATGTCTCTTCCCTGTACTGAAGTTCAACGGCATGACCGATAAAACTGTTTTATTGCCCGGTGGGAACATGGACCTGGACAAATGCAGGTGGGACTCTCATTTTTCCTGCTGCCTGATTATTGCCCACCGGCGTTCCGGCTGATTGTTTCAAGCGCCTCGCGGATACTATCCCGCGTATCGTCATCTGCCGTGCGGTACAGTGCGCGGAGGGGTGCGGTTGCCCGGGGATCGCCTAGTGCACCAAGCGCCCAGACTACCTTGAGCCGGACCCGGTCATCCTCATCGGCAAGAGCAGAAATCAGCGGTTCGACACCTCTTGCATCCCCAAGCCGGCCAAGGGAGATTGCTGCATTCCATCGGTTGCCCGGATTTTCATCAGCGAGTCGTGCGAGATAATACGCCAGCCGGGCGTCTTTGTCTGTTGTACCGGATTCATCTGTATCGTTTGTCATCATACTACGGTGTTTCTCTGCATGGCCTCACCAGCAGCCCAAAACCGTTTCGTATTCAGGTGCAGGTAAGAGTGTTTTTTGTTCGGTCAACATGATGCCGCACATCTTTGCAACGGGAATGCCCGTGAATAAAGAAACCAGCGGGAATCACCATGGCTCTCATAAAAGAAGGGGAGTGATATAAAGCAATAAAAATTGTTCGCCTCCGTTATACTCCCGGACTACTCGCGATCTTTTATGTAGCTGATTCCTTCGGGCTCCTTGTAATCGGTATTGATGACAATGGTATTTGAGATCCGGTTAAACACCCGGAGTTTTGTTCCTGACATGCCCAGCCATCCAATCAGGCAGTCAAACGGCAGGAGGAATGCCTTGCCGAAACTTTCCACCGCGGCCGCACCGTAATGGATTTTTGTCCCGTCACGGTTTACTACCCGGATATTCATTACCATCTTTCCGATTGACTGGCCTTTGTAGCTCTCGGTTATCGTCCAGTAGAGGAAGAAAAAGATAGTCTCAAAACCGATCTCAAAGAGCCCCCAGTGCTGCCAGTCCCAGAGGAAGTGGATTGTCCAGACCGGTTCGAGGATGCCGCGCACGATATTTAAGAAGAGAATAATGAGAATGACGTCAATGAGCCATGCCCAGAATCGGGTCAGCCACTTTGCCAGGTGAAGGGTTTTACCGGTGTCCTGCCGTATGCACACCGGTTCGGATTCAGGTTGTGGAACGGGTTCTGTTCCGGCACTATCGTTTTCCATTTCAGTGATATTGTGTGCCGCGCAAATGAATGAAGTTTACTCATCACCTGTGTGAAATGCTGCGATGGCTCTACCGCTATCCGGCGGGTATCGTTAAATTTGACGGAGCACAGCGTTATTGAGTGTTTTTGTGCACCGGAAAATATCGCGTTCGAGTAGTTATCTCAAGGGATGACTGCCAATTCATGCAGCATTTTCCTTGTCAACCCCTTGTGAGTTAGAGCAAAATCCGGATAGCCTGCACAGAGTTTTGTGATTTTCCGCAGTAATTTAAAGAGAACAAAGTATTTTATCCCGCAGTTGGTAACGTTAAAAAATAGCACAGGACTAAAGGGAAAGACTGACATGACAGACGCGGTCATTACTGAATTTGCAGGAATGCGTGGTGGACCGGTTACCCGGATCTACCAGTACACCCGTGAGGGGATACGGGTTCTCAATGGCAGACGGGGTCTCAAACGGCTTTACCTGTTTGATCCATCCTCAAACATGATGACGGAGCGTGATACCAGCCGGCAGGATAACGTTCTCCGGCGGTTCGTCTTTGACAATTACGGGATGCTTGAAGAGTCATTTTCTTTTGGGCGGTCGCCCCGGACATTCCGGTACGAGGATGGTGGCCGGCAGATTGTTATGCGGGAGGGTGGTGACTACGGGGCGGTCGGGAAGACCTACACGTTTGAAGCCAATGGTATTGCCGAAACTGCGTATGGCCGCAATGGGGAGATCGAGCGGGTCTTTGTGTTTGCATCCGGAAGTGATACGATAATTGTCCGCAGGGGTGGCTGGTATGGCGATGTTGAGCGGACACTTGTGTTTGAAGGCATTGATACGTCGCTGTTCCGCGAACCGGACGCGTTCCTCCAGTTTCTGATGTTTACGGAAAAGAGCGCCCGTGAATCAGAAGCCGAGATTGACGAACAGGTTGCAATGATCCGGGGCACGCCAGTGGCGGAACCCGGCCGGAGCAGGTTCGCATACACCGGTCCACGACATACGTCTGATGATGCCGGACGAGCTGACGGGATTGCCGCGTCGCGTTCTCCAGTCCGGCCTGTCCTGCGCCCCGGTGATCGTTCTGCCGGGCCCTCAGCCCGGCGACCTGCGATGCAGGCCGACGATTCCCCGGATGCCGGTATAGATTTCATCCCTGAAGGGGATTCGGCCCCCCGGCGTACACCGGCTGGCAACCCTGCGGCACGCGACCGGAGCGGCGGAATCCCGTTTGAGGAACGCTGGCAGAGTGCACAACCTGATGGCGAAAAACTCACGCAGGGCGGGAGCAGCCGTATCTCTCTGGAGGAGCGCTTCCAAAGCGCGGAGCAGGATAGGGGAGAACTCACCCAGGGAAGAAGTGCGAGGATCCCCCTTGAAGAGCGGTTCCAGGACGCGGAGAATAAAGACGAGCTGATCCCGGGAAGGAGCACGCAGATCTCCTACGAGGAACGTAAGGCCGGGAGAAGGCTACCGTAGGTCCCCGAGTGCTTGCGGGGAGGGTAACGATCTCCTCATCACATATGAACAATTTTCAACAGGAAATTATTATTTTTCGCTTCAGACACTCTTCGAGTGCCCCGGCATTCGATGCAGCCCCGATAAAAAAAGATGATGTCAATGCTCGTCGCAGCGGAGCACTCCGCCGTGGCCGATGTCCTCGAGGCTGTGCTCGTCGATCATGATCGTGACGAGATCCGGGTCGACATTCAGCGTAGATACAAGGGTGTTCGTGAACTCTTTGACGATCCTGCGTTTCTGTTCCGTGGTCCAGCCTTTGCGTACTTTGAGTATTACTACGGGCATGTAAGCACCTTGACGTAAGATATCTGAACTGAGGATATTTACTTCCTGTGTTTGGATCGGCCGCGGGACCCGGTACCCCATTTTTTGCGCACCCGGTTCTGCCCGTACCGGGTTCCGACAGCCTTACATAACTATTAAATTCGCCGTTTTTCCTCTTCCGGAATTTATTCAGCCAGGCCCATCTCCTTCTGTATGCCATGCTGCTCTGTCAGCGTAACCCCCTCTGACACCGGAGGAGTCCATGAGAACCCCTCCACCTCCCCGGTCCGGAGGAACCGGTCGGACAAACGGGAAAAGGAGAACAGAGTAACAAAAACGCTCACGACCTCAGGGAACATTTTTGTTCCTTCAAAAACAGCGGGATGCGTGCTCGGATGGTCATAAAAATCCCGTAACGGCCCCTGTTCTCTCTGGAAACCGTTTCATAATCAAAGCCGATTAACTCTCCCGGCCAATGTCTGGGATGTCAAAGGGCCCGATGACAGCAAAGAATCCCGGGGGGATTCTTTTTGTCCTGAAGGGGTTTGAAAAAATCCCTTCGGATACGCGGAGTGTTGTGGGAACAACCGCCGCATCAGGAAAAACAAACGGAGGTATGAACCATGAGTGAAAAATCTGCAAAAAATTCAGGAAAGGAAATACCGGGCCCTGCCGGGTCCGGTGAAACGGGAACCGGCCCGGAATCCCCGGAAGCACAGGAACAACGGATGGCGCTCCGTAAAAGTCCCGCGCCGCGGCTCGCTGAGCGGGCCACTGCCCTGAGGGGGCAGGGCATCGGGCGGCCGCCGGCACCGAAGAGCGTACGCCGGCGCCGGACGCAGGAAGACATCTACGGAACGGATCCCGAGATCCCGTACGTGAAGTTCGAGGCCGCGACCCGCGACCTGATCTGCTCCTTAATGGAGCGGCAGGACCGGATGAACAAGGAGATCTTTCTCAGGATTAACGACCTTGGCTACCGGCTCGAAGCACTCGAAGAAGGCCGGCAGGAAAACGGGGGCGGGCGATGAGCCGGGGCAGGCGTCCGCTCAATGCACTTGCTGAAGCGGTGGAGATCGCGGGCCGGCGCGGCTGCGTGGAGAATGTATCCGGCAGGCGGGGTCGTTCATTCGATTTCCTCATCATCGAACCGTTCCGGGTCGTGTTCGTGAAAGTGAAGCGTTCGCAGACCTCGTTCACGTACCCCCTGGAAGTCTTGTGCAAATACCAGCGGGAGATCGCGAGTCTTCACCGCGTGGCCCTGACACGGGTAACGGCCCGGGAGTTCTGGGTCCGGGCCCCGGCCGGGCAATGGCAGTTCTTCCTGGTCCGGCACGATTCGGTGGTTGAAGTCCGGGCCGATGGTACGTACATCCCCCGTGAATCACTCCCCCTGGAGACCGTGGATCTGTCCGGAACCCCCGCTGACGGAACCGGATCTCCGTCGGAAAACGGGGAGTAACCCCTTTTTTTGCACCCTCCTTGAAGGGCATCCCTGGAGGGGCAATCCGGGTCCGTTTCGAGCCCTGTTTACCCCATTTTCGATCAATTTCTGCAAAAAACGGTACACTTTTACACACTTTTTCCGGATACGCAATTTTCCTGCGATTCAGGCCAAATGGGGCATTTTGCGTGGCGCTGTAAAACGCTAATGTACGCTATTGGGAGGCGAAAGTCAAAGGGGGTGGGGGGTAGCATGGGTGCGGGGGAAAGGAAGGGGGTTTTGGAGGTTCTGTTGCGTTTACGGTTGGCGATGAATTTTTCACCTCGGAAGAATTTTCATATCAACCGCCAATGCAACAGCACCGGACATTGAATTCGTCATGCTCAATAGAATAGCGAGCTGTGCAATCTACAGATGGCCTCCCTTTTCAAATCTACGTAATGGTTTTACAACTTTTAATCTATCAGAAAAAATCATCAATTCTTGTCCGACCACAGATCTGCTTGCAGTGTAACGCAAATTGTATTTTTCTTGTCTAAAATTTTTGTACAAGTTGCGAATCACTTCAACGTTGTCATATGTTAAAATCCAATGAATATTTTCCAACAATTGTAAATCTTCGAAGATTTGTTTATGGTCCCGGTCTTTGTAATAATTAAGATAAAGTGCACTTCCTTTTACGTAGTAAGGGGGATCCATATAAATTATCGATTTTTCTGGGAGAGATTTTTTAATAGACTTTATTAATTCTAAAGCATCGGAGTTACGAAGTTCTATCTGTTTTTTATGACGGGCGATTCGTTGAATTCGCTCTATTAATTCAATTTTATTATATCGTGAATCTATTTTCCATTGGCCATCCTGAGTTATTCCTCCAATTACTCCAGCTGAGAGAATTCCTGAGCGATTGGTTCGATTTAAAAAAAATGTCGAGAATCCAAGTTCAATCAAACTACATTTCTGTTTGTTTCGTTGTCTGGCCGCTTGCTCTTTCCAATTTGGAATTGTCACTGGAGTCTCTTCTATGAGTTTACAAAACTCATTAGTTTCGTTCAGAACAGACCACCAAAATGCATATACTGACTGATCAACATCGTTAATAATTATCTTGGAAACATATCCGTCTAAAAGCAAGGAAAGAGCGACAGATGCCCCCCCTGCGTATGGTTCCACATATACGCCATCACATAACTGATTATCTTTCAAAATTTTTTTGAGGTAAGGTGCAATCCTTCTCTTTCCGCCCGGGTATCTTAAGGGCGAATAAACATTCATTAGATCACGGCAGATTATTCCACAAACGCGTCATAAATTCCTGGATGTTATCCCACGCGGTGATCAGATTTTCTGGGTTTGGTGAAAAAAATCGGTTGTGAACATAATTATGAAACGTATCTATAGATAAGATATTATGCCTATCACCGACGCCAGTTTGGATCCCTTTGCATATATCCTTTGTTGCAAAGCCTGATTTCATCATATCCTCTGATATTCCAATAACTTTCTCCTTTAAGGTGGGGTTACCTTTCCTTTGGGTGTTTATATTTGGTTTGCGAGCGTCTATGTAACAATCACAACTCAATTCAACAAATACTCGTAATAAAACAGAAGCTGCGTTTGGGTATTTTGCGACCTCGAGTTTCTTGAGTTCTGTGAATATATTACTGACCTTTGGATTTCCAATATTGATTGAACAATTTTTGGGAATAACCACTTTTCTTTCGGATGGTTGGGGTTTTGGCCTTAGTTCTGGACCTGAAGTCTGAATCGTCGTCACCAGATGCCATGGATTGGTTTCTTTACTACTGATATTTGGTTTTTTATTAGGATCAAATTCGTTAAGATATTTTGCTCGATTCTCTTTTGAATATATTTTTCCAACAGTGAATCTAGGATCGAGTAAATCTGTTGCGAGCTGAGCTAATCCTTTGATGACTTCTTTTTTAGAGACAGATGATTGAACTGCTCCATTTTTATTTACCTCAATACCGAAGAACGCCCGAGCTTGAGGATCAGCCATCATTCTGTCAAAATTAGTGATTTTTGGGTCGTCCTTTAACCTGATTTTCAATTGATCCGGAACATCAGGAGATTCTTGAAGTAAATGGAATATCTGTAACGAAATGGAAGATTTATTTTCAATTTTCTCTTTGTATCTGGCTGTCTGATGGGCGTTCCAGCCAACAGTTCCCGCTCCTTTATTTTCTCCGGTATGTTTTAATTTAATCCACTTATTTGCTTCTGTTAAATCGTCAAAAACATTAACTTCAATTTCTTGAGGTATTTTTGTTTTGAAGGTATTATGAAGTTGCTCGAATTTCCCCTTCAATTTTACGTTATTCTCGATCAGATTAGGATTATCTAAAAGCTTTAATGCGAGAGATCTTCGGTTACCTTCGAGCACTGTTGGACTGTCTTTCTCTGGACCGGTGTATGCGACTGCAATTTTATCATTGGGATTGATACCATTCTCTGCAATATCCCTTGCCAATTCGAATATATTTTCTTTCTGTTCTTTAACCATGACGTCGATTGCTTCCCGTTGGCTTGATACAGGATCATATCTAAAATTTTCCGGGTTGACAATAAGATCCGATACAGCAATTTTCTTAATTGTTACAGGCACAGATATTCCCCTTTTTAAATATTATTATATTTTTTAATTAAAAAAATGTTGCAAAAAAACCGATTCATGAAGATATTTACTGGAACGATCCCTCGGTCTTATAACTTATCGGGACTTGGGATAATTCCTACAAATCGTTATGTCGTGAAAATTCATATTTTCCTGATTTTCTCCAAGAAGTCCCGTCAACTTATCAGAACCCTCAAACCAATTGGAAATCCGTATTCAAAGGGTTGCATATTTTAATGGGTTTTGATACGGTTGGATTACTGGGAAGTGATTAAGGTCCCCAGTTTGCCAAACGGATGACGAATTCTGGAATTTATGATGAAACAAAAATCCGAGATCCTTGCAGACTTACATTCCAATCTTAACATTTATGATAATTTTGGTGTACAGGATTGGAACTTGCCGGTGTCTGCCCGATAATTTTTCTCTTCACTTTCATGCCCCGAACTGAACTCCTTTAACTACCGGAGCTAAACAGTCTGAGCACACCAGCATGAAAAACATCATCATCAAAGGTGCCCGCCAGCACAACCTGAAAAATATCAATGTGGAGATCCCCCGCGACAAGCTTGTCGTCATTACCGGTGTATCCAGCTCCGGTAAATCGACGCTCGCGTTTGACACGCTATATGCAGAAGGACAGCGCCGGTATGTCGAATCGCTCTCCACGTACGCCCGCCAGTTCCTTTGGCAAAAATAGGTAAAATTTCTTTGAAATTTATTTTTTGGGATAACTTTGGGTTACCATTGTGGTGAAATTCACTTAAACAAAATTGTCCGACCTCTTGAATTTCTTGGATGTCGCCCTTAAAACCCAGAAAGTTCACTAAATTTTATATCCACGTCTCTGCTGATGTAAATCATAATTATTATTACAACAAAAACTATCCAAAATATCCAAAGAATTGGCGCATTTTGGCCAAAACTTGAAGAATAATTTAGTATCCCGATTCCGATTATCATACTACCAATAATGATCGAGAGAATGGAAAGAGTTTTTAATAAATCAGAATTCTGAGCGGAATAATATGTAACCGCCTCTTCATGAAAAGCATCTAATCCAGAAACCGCATTATTGAAAAGGGTTGTATATAGGTCGTATTCTCCATAATCTAGCTTATTTCGTTGAAAAATTATAAAATTCAATCCGTAAAGGATGCATCCCTTGGCTTGGCGTCGGATGATTGCACTTGAATACATTAAATTTTTATTTCCTTTTTCTTTTTGAATAGCGATCATCAATTTGATGTGAAAATCATTGTATTCCTGAATTTTTCTTTGATGAAATTCTATTATCTCTTTTACCGCTTGTTTCTCATTTGGATTAAACGATGGCTGAGTTAAACTGTCTGGCATTCCATTTTCAGTTCCGTCATCTAATGCATGAGTGTGTTTAAAGTAAATATCTCGAATATCAATGAAGGCTTGTTTTAAGAGTAATCTTGATGCAATCTTCTCATCTTTCACCAATTTGATTTTTTCTGGATCAATAAATTTTGACTCAATTTTGATGAAACCGAATTTGTCAAAATTTTCAATATGGAACGAAACGATTAATTTTAACTTAGAATCTTTTTGCGAACTGAAAAAGAAGATATCTTCAGGAATACGGGATTTTTCATGGAAACAATATGCAACGAATGTCAATTGTTCCTTGTCTCTATCATTGAAGCTGGCTGCACGAAAAAAAACCAAATGGTAATTCTTAAGAGTATTTTTATCCAGATCCGATAGTCGGTCCTCAAACTCTTTCAGATGAGAAAAATCTTTTGGGATGTATGGATCAATCAGGAAAATATTGCCGGAAAACGACGGTACATACCCAAAACAACGAATTTCTAACAGCTCCGAAAAAAAATCTGTTATCGCAATTCTTTTAGAATTTGTTTTCCCATGACAGTTATAATAGCAGTTTCTCTCATTGTTTCGATATCCAATCCTCGTCTCATCAATCCGATGGTAGACAAATGGTCAATCAAGATCGCGTCTCTCTCTTGATTGACGTAGTCTCCCGAGGAATATTGCTCCAAAACCCGCGCTTCATCAGCGAGAATACTCGTCTGCATGTTTGGCCCCACCAGTCGGTAGCATCATTGCCCAGCATCAGCTACCACAAATAAATGATACAAAGTTACAAATCTATTTAATTCTATGGATGATCGCGAAATAATCCAAAACAATCCCCTCCATCACTTTCATGCCCCGAACTGAACTCCTTTAACTACCGGAGCTAAACAGTCTGAGCACACCAGCATGAAAAACATCATCATCAAAGGTGCCCGCCAGCACAACCTGAAAAATATCAACGTCGAGATCCCCCGCGACAAGCTTGTCGTGATTACCGGCGTATCCGGTTCCGGTAAATCGACGCTCGCGTTTGATACCCTGTACGCAGAAGGACAGCGACGATATGTCGAATCGCTCTCCACGTACGCCCGGCAGTTCCTCGGCCTGATGCATAAGCCGGATGTGGACAGCATCGAAGGACTTTCTCCGGCGATCTCGATTGAACAGAAGACTACGTCAAAAAATCCCCGGTCAACGGTCGGGACGACAACCGAGATTTACGATTATCTCCGTCTCTTGTTTGCCCGGATCGGGACCCCCTATTGTCCCGAGCACAATATCCCGATTGCCTCCCAGACCCCGGACCGGATTGCCGACCAGATCGCTACAGAACACCCCGGCATGGTAACCATCCTTTCCCCGATCGTCCGGCAGAAGAAGGGTACGTACCAGCAGCTGCTAAAAGACCTGAATAAAGAGGGGTTTACCCGGGTGCGGGTAAACGGGAAAATCATCCGCACCGATGAGGAGATCGCGCTCGACCGGTACAAAAAACAGGATATCGAGATCGTGATCGACCGGCTTGACTCATCTGACCGCTCCCGCCTTGCCGAAGCCGTTGAGAACACCCTTAAAAAATCCGAAGGGCTCGTGCTTGTTGTCGATGAAAATGGGAAGGAATCCACCTATTCTTCTCTCATGGCATGCCCGGTCTGCGGGCTTGCATTTGAGGAACTCCAGCCAAGGATGTTCTCGTTCAACAGCCCGTTTGGTGCCTGCGAGGAATGCCACGGCCTCGGGGTCAAGATGGAATTTGACGCCGACCTCATCATCCCGGACAAGACCCGGTGCATCGCGGATGGTGCGGTTGCCCCGTACCGGAACCCGATGGACGGATTCCGGGGCCAGTACCTTGCGACAGTTGCAAAACATTTCGGCTTTGATGCCCTTACGCCGATAAAGGACCTGACGGAACGGCAGTACAACGCGCTGATGTATGGTTCGGATGAACGGATGCATTTCTCGATGAGCATGAAAAACGGGGATGCCCAATGGTCGCACAACGGCGAATGGGAAGGGCTCCTGCCCCAGACTGCCCGGCTCTACAACCAGACGCAGTCCGACTGGCGCAAACGGGAACTGGAAAGTTATATGCGGGTATTTCCCTGCCCGAAATGCAAAGGGCAGCGGCTCAAGGACAAAGTGCTTGCCGTCCGGATTAACGGGAAATCTATTATCGACGTAACGGATCTGTCCGTGAGCGGAAGCATACGGTTCTTCGCCGAGCTGAAATTAACGGACAAGGAGGTGGAGATCGCCCGGCAGATCATCAAGGAGATCCGGTCCCGGCTGGAATTCCTTGAAAAAGTCGGGCTTGGCTATCTCACGCTCTCCCGGAATGCCGGTACCCTCTCCGGCGGTGAAGCACAGCGGATCCGGCTTGCCACCCAGATCGGCTCTAACCTGATGGGAGTGCTCTATGTCCTTGACGAGCCGTCTATCGGGCTGCACCAGCGGGACAACCGGAAACTGATCGAAACGCTGCGGACGCTTCGCGATATCGGGAACACGCTGATCGTCGTTGAGCATGATGAGGATATGATCCGCAGTGCCGATCACGTGATTGATATCGGGCCCGGTGCCGGGCTCCATGGCGGTGCAATTGTGGCGGAAGGGACGCCAAAGCAGATTGAGAAGAACAAAAAATCCCTCACCGGCCAGTACCTTTCCGGTGTTAAATCGATCGGGATCCCGGAAAAACGGCGGAAGGCGCAAAAATATATCAAAATACGCGGGTGCCGGGAAAACAACTTAAAAAACATCACGGCAAAAATCCCGATTGGTCTTTTTACGGTTGTCACCGGGGTTTCGGGCAGCGGCAAGTCAACGCTCATCTACGATACGCTGTATAAGGGGATGATGAAAAAGCTGCATGAGTCCCGGGAACAGGCCGGCGATCATGACGGTATCGATTTTGATCTGGAAATTGACAAGGTGATCGTCATCGACCAGAGTCCTATCGGCAGGAGGCCCCGGTCCAACCCCGCAACCTATACAAAAGTCTTCGATGAGATCCGGCAGATCTTTGCTGAAACAAAGGAAGCAAAGATGCGGGGGTTCAAGCCCGGGCGTTTCTCCTTTAACCTGAAAGGCGGGCGCTGCGAGGCGTGCGAGGGAGACGGATTGATCCGCATCGAGATGAACTTCCTGCCGGATGTCTATATCGAATGCGAGGAATGCAAGAGCAAACGGTATAACCGGGAAACGCTGGAAGTGAAATACAAGGGCAAATCGATCGCCGACGTGCTGGATATGAGCGTCGAGGAAGCACTTGTTTTGTTTGAAAATATCCCGTCGATCAAAAGCAAGATCGAGATGCTCTCCCGGGTCGGGCTCGATTACGTCAAGCTCGGGCAGAGCGCGACAACGCTTTCCGGTGGTGAGGCGCAGCGGATTAAACTCACCCGTGAGCTGGCGAAACGTGCGACCGGGAAAACCCTGTACCTGCTCGATGAGCCGACGACCGGTCTTCACTTCGATGATACCAAAAAACTGATCAAAGTACTTGACGATCTGGTGGAAAAGGGCAACACCGTGGTCGTGATTGAGCACAACCTCGATGTGATTAAATCGGCGGATTATATCCTTGATATCGGGCCGGAAGGCGGGGATGCCGGCGGGGAGATCGTGGCAACCGGGACTCCGGAAGCGGTGGCAAATGTCGCAGCAAGTTTCACGGGACAGTATCTGAAACCGATGCTGGCGGGAAGAGAGTAGGAAATCTTTTTTGCACACTATTTGTGCCATCAAAGGGGGACTTTTAAAATAATCTTTCCTTCCTGACGTGTATCTCCGGTGCGGCGACTTATTTACCGGGAGAATTTTTGAGAGGTGCGACCTCTGATAAAATCCCATGTGGGCAATCTGTTACCCCATCCCACTCCCTTATGTTCCGGCATTCCGATACGCTATTGTTCAATGATCGATCCCGCCACGCTTCCTGAAAATCCCGGCTGCTACCTGTATGCGGATACCGGCGGCACCATCATTTACGTGGGGAAAGCGAAGAACCTCAAAAAACGGGTATCAAGTTATTTTACCAAAAAAGATCATGACCCAAAAACCCGGAGCCTTGTCGAACACATCGCATCCGTTGACGTCATGGTCACCAACACCGAGACCGAAGCGTTCCTGTTGGAAAATACACTGATAAAAAAGCACCAGCCGAAATATAACATTGACTTAAAAGATGCAAAACGATACGCGTGGATCAAACTGACCAGCGAGGAATTCCCCCGGCTGGTGATCGCCCGGCAAACAACGGGGGACGGGACCTTTTTTGGGCCGTTTGTGTCCGCAGCTGAACGTGATCATGTCCTGAATGTGGTAAAGAAAGCATTTCACCTGCGGACGTGTAAAAAAATCCCGAAACGCCCGTGTCTCCGCCGCCACATGCAGTCCTGCAGTGCACCCTGCACCGGCACGCTCAGCCCGCAGGAGTATGACGAGAACGTGAAAAAAGCAACCCTCCTTCTCAAGGGAAAGAGCAGTGAACTGCTGGATCGGCTCCGGCAGGAGATGGCGGAGCGTTCTCGTGCGGAGGACTATGAGCGGGCGCTTGAACTGAGAAACGAGATTGCTGCAATCGGGCACCTTGACGAGCGCCAGGCGGTCGAACGACGGCGGGAATATGACCAGGATGTAATCGCCTGCCAGGTGACGGATGGGCGGGTATACCTTGTCGTGTTCAATGTCGAACGCGGATCGCTCTCAAACAAGCAGGAGTTTACCTTCGATGCCGTGGAGGACTATTTTGATGAATTTCTGGTGCAGTACTACTCAGAGCGCGAACCTCCGGCGGAGTTGATCCTCGACCATGAAACCGATCCTGCGCTTGCCGGTTTCCTTTCGCAGAAAAAATGCCGGCATGTCGAGGTGATCTATCCGCAGCGTGGCGAAAAGAAGCAGCTGCTCGACCTTGCGCTCAAAAATCTTGAGATTGCGTTCTTCCGCGATGTCCTGAAAGGAGCCGAGCTTGGCACCGCACTCCACCTCCCCAGTCCACCTGCGGTGATCGAATGCTTCGATATCTCCCATATCTCCGGCACGGCAATGGTTGGATCGATGGTGCAGTTCCGGGAGGGGAAACCTGACAAGAGCAACTATCGCCGGTTCCGGATAAAGACGGTCGAAGGGATTGATGATTTTGCCTCAATCGCGGAAGTGGTGAAGCGACGGTACCAGCGGCTCATCGATGAACACGAATCTTTTCCCGATCTCGTCATTGTCGATGGCGGTAAAGGACAGCTCTCGTCTGCAACTGAAGCACTGGGCGGACTTGGTCTCGATCTTCCCATTATCGCAATTGCAAAACGGGAGGAGGAGATCTTTGTACCGCATGAAGTGCTTCCCCTGCGACTTGACAAAAAAAGCATTGCCCTCCGTTTCGTTGAAGAGATTCGCGATGAGGCACACCGGTTTGCCATTACCTATAACCGGTTGCTGCGCAGGAAGACCGTGATGGGGGAGAATAAACGGTCATCCCATCCGGGAAAATAGCAAATCCACATGGTGTTGTAACGATGAGAGAAATTATTTTTTGCAGGCAAAAACTGGCGGTTATCCAAAACCCGGCGTATTCTGATTTCCCTTCGGAAAATCACGGCAATTTTGTGCTGTCACCATGGCAGGAATATTTATATTTTTAAGGTATACTATTGGCTAACCGGAGTATATTATGCCAGAATTTGTCAATCCTTTCAGTGGAATAGTACCGGACCGCAAAATGACGCACGAGGAACTTGTGCGGGCAGTCCGTCTTGATATTGCCGGGGAACTTGAAGCAATTCATCTTTATATGGCCCATGCCGATGCAACCGATAACCCTCTTGCAAAGGCCGTCCTTGTGGATATCGCTGATGAAGAGCGGGTTCACGTGGGGGAACTGATGCGGCTAATGGCAATCCTCACCGGCAATGAGGATGAATTCCTGAAGAAAGGAACCCTTGAAGTCGATACAATGGCGGCAAAAATTGCTCCGGCAGCACAGGGCTCCGGACCGGTACAGCAGGAAACGACAATTGGATCATTGAAATAAATTCAGGAGATGTAAACCATGGAAAACAAATATCTCGGGCGCGGGGATGCGCCCATTGCAGCGGAAACCTGGAACCTGCTCGACACGGTTATGGTGGAATCCGCAAAAAGCCAGCTTGTCGGCCGCAGAATACTTCCGATTGAAGGCCCGTACGGGTTGGGCCTCAAGTCCATTTCCCTTGGGGATTATGTAATCGATGACGGGATCACGGGCAGTGCATCTGTTCCGGTAACGATGATCCGGACCGATTTCAGCCTTGCCAAACGGGATCTTGCGGCATTTGAACGGGATCACCTGTTCCTCGATACCGCACCGGTTGCCTGCGCTGCAATGGACTGTGCAGCAAAAGAAGACCAGATCCTCCTTTCCGGGCTCCCCGGTATCCCGGGACTTATGAACGTGGAAGGTGCAGGTTCCTACAGCCTGTCCAAGTGGGAAAAAGTCGGTACTGCCGCAGACCAGATTATCGATGCGGTAACAAAACTTGACGAGGCCGGGTTCCATGGTCCCTACAGCATGGCATTAGCCCCGTCGCTGTTTAATCTTCTCCTGCGCCGGTATCCGCAGGGTGCAGGTACCGAGCTCGATCATATCCGTTCGATTGTCACCGATGGCGTCGTGAAAGCTCCCAACTTAAAGAAAGGCGGGGTCCTGCTGGCATCGGGAAAACAGTACGTGTCTGTTGCGATTGGCCAGGATATGGTGCTCGGGTACAACGGGCCTGTTGGGGATCTCCTTGAGTTCCAGGTCTACGAGAGCCTGGCCCTCATGGTTCATGCACCCCAGTCAATCTGCGTGCTCAAATAAATCTCCCCTTCTTTTTTGCATTTCAGTTTTTACTTTGTATTAAACCGGATAAAAAAATCCCCTGTGTTTTTTAATCCTGCCAAATCCCATAATCCCATAAAGCAGTACCCGCATGGCACCACATCGTTTTTTATTCCCTGCCCTGTTCATGAGGTACTATCAGGGCCTCTGTGTTCCGTGCAGAACCAATCTTTTAACCTCTGGTTTGTGGATTGAATATATATCGTGGTGTAAAGAAACGTGGTAGTCATGAAACTCTCTACAGTGGCACTCGTGCTGGTGGTTACCTTTGTCGCGTGTTGTGGGTGCGTAAACAGTCCTGCGGTAACTGATCGTTCAGAAGGAACACTTCATGCCCATTATGCATATACCGATGAATGGTCGCCGACGTTGGGATGCTATGAACGCGTTACCGGCTATGTCTATAATGCCGGCAATGTATCTACAGATGCCACCCGGCTGAACTTCAACCTGGTAAATACCAATACCGGAACTATCCGGGATTCCAAATCGATCTATGTCGGTATGGTTGGAGCCGGAGCCACAACCACGTTTGAAACCGTTCTTGACGGTGAATGCACACAGCAATACCGGGTAGATTTCGCGTTTGAGAAATAATACTATTCTTTATCAAGATGGGATACCAGCATTCTGTTTTTTAACCAATGTTTTTTTGGGCTCTGGAGAAATCCAAAATTAAATTGCCATAACGCTCTTCGAGTGCTCCGGCAACCCTTTTCTTTGCCATCGCCGCTGTGGCACCCCCCGGTTGCGATAGTGTGTAGTAGTTCCTATTCCGGCATCATCGCCCTTGCGCCCCGTCCCCCTTGGGGGACTACTGGTGGCGCAAGAGGGGGACTGTGGATTATGAAAGAGGTTTTTCAGAATGCCGTTTTTTAAAAATCCTCTCCCCTCATGATTACCTTCACGGTGCACGGAACGGGCTTTTTATAGGGATCCTGTGCACCATTCACCACGGATATTCCCGCTATCATCCGTTTGAGGAATTCAATGCATACCTGTGAAGATCTTTTAAAAAAATACTGGGGCTATGTCTCATTTTTGCCGCACCAGCGTGACATTATTACCTCCCTCCTCAACGGGCAGGACACCCTTGCAATCATGGCAACCGGCAGCGGAAAATCGCTCTGTTACCAGGTGCCTGCGCTGGTTCTCGGCGGGCTTACCATTGTCATCTCCCCGCTGATATCGCTGATGAAAGATCAGGTCGATGATCTTGTTGCCCGGGGAATACCAGCAGCTGCCTACAACAGTTCATTGGATCCACATGAAAGAAACCGGATTGAACGTGAGATTCTCGATGGTACCCTCCGGCTCCTGTTTATCTCCCCGGAGAAGTGCATGCAGGAGAATTTTCTGAAATCCCTCAAACAGTGTCCCGTTCATCTTGTTGCCATTGATGAAGCGCACTGTATCTCGGAATGGGGTCATAACTTCCGGCCCGAATACCGGCAGCTGGCCGCACTAAAAAAGCATTTTCCATGTGTTCCTGTTGTTGCATTGACCGCGACGGCAATTCCCGAAGTCCGAAAAGACATCAGCCGGCAGCTTGGGCTACCAGACGCACATGAATACATTGGCAGTTTTGACCGCAGAAACCTGAAATACCGTGTCATCCCAAAGAAAAACCCGCTCGTCCTGCTTCTGAACTTCCTTTCCCAGCACCGGCACGATTCCGGTATCATCTACTGCATGAGCAAGCAGGAGACGGAAGATCTGGCCGGGGAACTGAAAAAACACGGGTATAATGCCGCCGCGTACCATGCGGGGCTCCCAAAACAGGTACGCAAAACGGTACAGGACGCGTTTATCCATGACAACATATCCATTGTCTGTGCTACTGTTGCATTTGGCATGGGCATCAACAAGCCTGACGTCAGGTTTATTGTGCACTACGATCTGCCAAAAACACTTGAGTCCTATTACCAGGAAACCGGGCGTGCCGGGCGGGATGGCCTGGACAGCGAATGTGTCCTCTTCTATGGCCGGGGGGATTATGCCCGCGTGCGCTCCATGCTTGAACACGATGATGCTTCTGGACAGCATCTGGGCATCGCGCTTGGCAAACTGCGGGATATGACCGGGTTTTGTGAAACCACCGGTTGCCGCCGGAAATTCCTGCTCACCTATTTTGGCGAGGAGTTTCCCGATTCACCGTGCGGGTCCTGCGATAACTGCGATCATCCACCGGACCTGATGGATGGTACTGCCGTGGCAAAACTGATTACCGGGTGTGTCCGCCAGTTACCGTCAAGGTTCGGGATTGAAATCATCGCCGATGTCCTGCGGGGCTCTAAAAATGCCAGGATCCAAAAGTACCATCTCGACGCACTTCCGCTGTTTGGCGTGGGGAAAAAATACAGTAAAATCCAGTACCGGACATGGATTAACGATCTTGTCCTGCAGGGATACCTGGAGCGGACTGGCGACACCTATCCGGTTATCGGGATTGGCAGGAAAAGTGAGGAGTTACTGAACGGAAATTGTCATGTCATGCTGACGGTTCCGGATACGAACACTTCACNNGCACATCCATAACCCCCCATCATATTTCCAAGAGCGAGAATGCAGACCTATTAGAGCGCCTGAAATCCCTGCGCAAATCTATCGCTGACCAGAACTGTGTTCCCCCCTATGTCATTTTCCCGGACCGGAGTCTTATTGAGATGACTTCTTCCCGCCCGTGTGACCGGGCGGAGTTCGCGTGTGTGTCGGGTGTGGGGGAATTCAAACTGAAGACATATGGTCCTGCATTTATTGCGGCAATTAAATCCTGCTGTGAAGAACAGGAGACCCGTGGTGTGGATGCTTCGATCTGAATGGAATCAAAGGGTGGTGCGGGGAAATCCCGATACTCTATTCGATTGGGGTGAACGAACAATATAGCCTTCACGTAGATTGCCAGCCGGAAATAGTGCCCTGCTGCATACTCACGGACATTGAGAATTCCTTATGTGCCTTGAGCGTGAATGCAATATCACAATTATTTTATCCGTCATGTAAAAGAGGAAACGGGACAGATATGGCAGCGACTCAGACACGGATACACCAGAAAATTGACGAAGCCGAGATTGACCTTGTCATCCAGTGTAATGACAGCCATGAATTTTATGAGCGGTACCTGAAGGCGTTCCCCACGAAACGCAAAGGTATCGAGAGCATCAGCAGGATCTGGAAGCGCCGCAGTGAATTTATGCGGAAGCGGCAGGAAGCGGAGTCCCCATTACCTCTTGCAACCGGTACCGCTCACAACCTTGACTCCCTGATTGCGGCGCAGAACAGGATCATGGCCGAGATGACTGTCCTGATGAAGGAACACCTGCAGGTCAGTAAAGAAATATTGTCTATCCTGAAAAGTGATGCGGCAGCACCTCTCCCGGAGAAAGGTGAAACCAAAAAACCCCGGCGACGTGTACCCAAAGTTATCGAGGTAAAAGAGCCGGTTCAGCAGACCATCGTCAAAAAGCGCAGTCCGATCCTCGTTGGATCCTGATTTATCTCTCTTTTTTTTTACTACGTTGTCAATACGGGGGAACTCATTCGCACAGGAAATGTGTTTTGGACTACGTATTCTTTACCCGCAAGTAGATACCTTTGGGAACGGGGAAACAATTGGTCGCCGGAAATTCACGATCTTTTTACAGCGCAACAGCAATCACCAACCCGCTGTCCCGTCCCCTCTGCTTACCGGACAACCCGGTATCCCTCACGGTTGAGAACCCGCGCCACATGCTCTTCCCAGTGATTTTCATCGGGTATCTTCACTCCATTAATTTCCCGGTGCCAGAGGTCATGGAGGTCTGTATCCATCGTTGAAATACAGCGCCCCTCATCCCTCATCTTTCCAATTGGTTTTCCGGCAGAATTGCAGACGAGGATCTGAAAACAGAAGTACTGGCGGCACAGGTCCGGGCGGGATTCATGCACCGAACACGCGAACTTTCCCCTCGGCAGCGATCGTAAAAACGGGCAGGCCATAGGCCGGATTTTTGTGATATCGTGCGAAAGAAACAGATCGCGCTTGTCGGAATCAACCGTGACCTCACGCTCTTCTCCGGTGACCGTGAACCAGATCCGGAAGGTAAAGGGGCGGATTTCTTCACGGATACCGATGATCTCTCCCATGGAGCTGCAGCACTCCCCACACTGCTGACACGTAAATGCCAACGATAACGCCTTTTACGTCAAAATGGGTGTGCAATGAAGATATATTATGTCAGCACCGTATACCCGGCCTGTCGCAGGATCGAGAGGACAGTTTCATCCCAGATTGCATCATCAGGTTCGACCAGGTCATTGATCTGCTCTTCAAAAAGCCGGGTCAGCTGTTCATCATCACTTGCGAGATGGCGCTGGCACATGATCCGTCCGGCTCGTTTTCCTCCTGCATCAAGGATCAGCATCCTCCAGCAGCCATAGTCCCGGCAGATCTCCGGACGCGTGAGGTGGACCGTGCAGTACCCTTTCGCTGACAGTTCATCAAACCGGAAAAACGGGCATGCTTCTGGTCGTGTAATGAAGATACTCTGGTCGAGAAACAGATCGTATTTGTCCGGATCGATGATCACTTCAGTTTTCTCTCCTGTGTACTGGTTGCGAACGAGGTACCGGTACTCGCCGCAGTTTTCCTGTATGATATGCACCAGACCAAGATGACTGCAGCATTCTCCGCACTGCTGGCATTCAAACGACAGATGGCACCCCCGTTACTGGCGTAG
>PNBP01000076.1 GCA_003136075.1 Methanoregula sp.
CACCATTCATTCTTGTTGAGAATGAAAAACCGTCTTGCCCAGCGAGGAGTCGACGAGACCCCCAAGCGACCCCGCAGGGGTGGGACAAATCTTAAAAAAATCAAACGGCATTCACCTTCATCCTATTTTTACAAAACTACACTCAAATAAAGAAGCATTTTTGATGAGACACATTTGTCTGCATATGTGTCTGCTAAACATTCGTTGCAACAAAATTTTTATGAAAAATAAAACAATGAATTTTCAAGGGGAAAACAAGAATATTTCCCGTTAATAAACGTGAAATAACGCTTTACGGACGGGTCCAGAGATAATTGCTGATATTGTGGAAAAATTATTCCAATAAGAAAGGGGGATTATTTTCCCGGTGAACTGATAAGGCAAGGGAACTAGAACGTTCCCTTCGTGCTGGGAACCCCTTTGTTTTTGCCGCTCACCGACATCGCATCACCAAGCGCAACGCCAAATGCCTTGAACGCCGCTTCGCACTTGTGGTGGTCATTTTTTCCGGAGAAGATGATATGGGCAGTAATACCGGCATGCGAACAGAGAGAGAAGAAGAAATGCTCGAACAGATCAGCGGGAATAGTACCAAGCATCTTGTTGCCAAACGTCCCGGTATAGACAAGATACCCCCGTCCCCCGCAGTCAAGGGCTACCTGCGCAACCGATTCGTCCATCGGGATAATGGCGTGGGCAAACCGCTTGATCCCTTTTCCTTCACCAAGGGATTGTTTTACCGCATCGCCAATAACGATGCCAATATCCTCAATCGTATGGTGGCAATCCACACTGAGATCACCTTTTGCGATACAGGTAACATCAAAACCCCCGTGTTTTGTCATCGCGGTGAGCATGTGATCAAAAAACGGTATACCGCTCTCTACCGACACATTCCCCTTCCCATCAGGATCGATGGTAAGGGTGATGCTGGTCTCTTTTGTTTTACGAACAATCCTGACTTTCCTCATCGAGATTCCTCCAAAGCTTCTTTAAGCGTTATCTTCCCGCTGTAGAGTGCCGAGCCGAGCACTGCGGCAGATGCCCCGGCTGCCCGGAGCCCGGCAACATCCGGTCGGCTGGAAACCCCTCCCGCAACGACGACGGGGACATTCACATGGCTGATAAGTTGCTTGACCGGTTCAAACCTGACACCCTTTTGCAGGCCTTCCACATCGACATTGGTGTAGAGCAGGGAACCCGCACCAAGTTCCTCGAATTTTCGTGCCCATCCAAGATAATCGCCGGTAGTCTCCTGCCAGCCATGTATGGCAACCTGCCCGTTTTTCGCGTCCACACCGGCCATCACCCGCTCACTGCCATATTCATCGGCAAGGATCCGTATACTCTCAGGTTGTTGGATGGCAAGCGTGGACATGATAATCCGGCAAACACCGGCATTGAGCCAGCGGATGCCGTCATCGACTGAGCGGATACCTCCGCCCAGCTCAATCTCCACACCCGTAGTTTTAATCAGCGAGCGGATAAGGTCAGCGTTTTGTGCGGATTCACCAAATGCACCATCAAGGTTCACGACATGCAGCGCATCAGCTCCAAGGTCAATCCAGCGGGTGGCACAGGATAGCGGGTCACCATAGACGGTAGCACTCTCCCGTTTTCCCTGCACCAGCTGGACACACCGTCCACCGAGAATGTCAACCGCAGGAAAAATTCTCATACAGATCAGCGGATCATCCGTTGGATGGACATGACCAGAATATCGCGTGCGCCCGCCCGTTTAAGGGAATTGATCAGAGCGTATACCCGCTCTTCATTGACAACTGCATGGACAGCGACAAGATCTTCAGATGATGCCACGTCCATAACGGTTGGCCCCGAAAGCCCCGGAAGCACATTTTTAACAGCCTCAAGCGACGTTCGCTTCACGTTCATCATCAGGTAGCATTGCCCGCGGGCACGGATCACGCTTTCAAGAGCGAGTCGTATCTCACCAATCTTCTCCTTTTTTGTTGCAAGCGAGGTGCGGTTAGCAATCAGGTGCGTGGATGTCACGAGCACCTCATCAATCACCCGGAGCCGGTTTGTTTTAAGCGTATTACCTGAACTGGATAAGTCAACAATCGCATCCGCGATACCAAGATGTGGCGTCGCTTCGCAGGCGCCTCCGACAAGGACAATATTCACCGGGATATGTTTGCCTGCAAAATACCGCTTGGTAATCACCGGGAATTCTGTGGCGATCTTTGCCCCTTTGAGCTGGTGGACGGACGTGATATCTGAATCGTCAAGAACCGCAAGCACGAGCGTCGCCTTTCCAAACTGGAGATCAAGGAGTTCCTCGACATCAGATTCCCGCTCGGTTACCATGTCATGCCCGGTAATGCCGAGATCGGCGGCACCGGTTGCTACGTATTCGGGAATATCGACCGGGCGGGCAAACAGGATCTCCACGTGAGGATCGAGAGTGCGGGTGATCAGCCGGCGTTCACTCAAATCCGGCAGGTGGAGTCCGCTTTTTTCCATGAGATCCATGATCGGTGCTGCGATCCGCCCTTTGTTGGGGATCGCAAGCCTGACCATACCTGTAAAAGAGGGGGTTTCACTAGGTTTTTTACGTGGTGCCGTTTTTTTTGTGGCCTTGGTATCAGAAGGTCTTGAGCTCACCGCGGATTACCTTCTCTGTGATGCTGGTGACATTTGCAAGATTTTCATTGACAATTCCATCGATTTCGGCGTTAATGTCTTTTAAATGTACCCCGCACTTTGGCAGGACCTGAACGCTTGCAACAAGTGGGAGGTCAATGGGCTTACCAATCTGGGAAAGCAGGCGGACATACATCTCCTCAATGCCATCAACTTTGGTGACACATTCCTGTGCAATCTGGGTCGAGAGCAGGTTGTAGATTTTGCCGATGTGGTTGATGGGGTTTTTCCCGCTGGTTGCTTCCATGCTCATCGGGCGGTTGGGGGTGATAAGTCCGTTGCACCGGTTCCCACGGCCAACAGATCCATCGTCGCCCATCTCAGCGGATGTGCCGGTGACGGTCAAAAAGACACTCTTCTTTTTGATGTCGTCCGCAGTGTTGACATGGACGGCAACCTTGCGCTTGGTGCTCTTCTTTGCAACCGTCGTGATCTGTTCCTGCAGGAGAGTCATGCATTCCTGGTACTCGTTGATATCTGCACAATATTTATCGACAATTGCGCATGCGACCGTAAGGGTGATGGTGTCCTTGTCCCGCAGTCCCATGATCTTGATGTCCTGCCCGATGGCAGGGTACTTTTTGCGGAGTTTTACATCGATGAAGTCTGCAGCGTTCCTGATAATCGTTTCGACATCGGAGAATGGTGCATGCCCGACACCAAACGATGTGTCGTTTGATCGTGGCACCTTGCCCTGGCAGGGTTTGAAAACATCCCGTAAATCAGTAGATCCGGTCCCGAGCCGGGAGTCTATAGTTACGTCGCGATGCAGGTTGAGTTCGGGCAGGATTTTATGAAGATAGGTGTGTGCAGCATCAACGGCAATCGCATCCGTCGCGATGGTAACACCATTGAACTGTTTTGTCGCCCGCCCGTCCAGCAGGACATAAATCGGACGGATCATCTTGCCACCTCCAAATTTCGGGGATGATTCGCCGGCGACAACTTCACCCTGATCGGTATTGTGGTGCAGCACGACGCCAAATTCTTCGAGATATGCTTTGCAGAGTGCCTGGCTGATCGACTCTGCAATACCGTCTGCAAGACTGTCAGGGTGTCCAAGACACTTGCGCTCGACAAGTTCAATCCGCTGTTTTTCAAGGGGTATCTGATCTAGTGCTTCAATCTGGATATTTCTCTTCATTGGATTCCTCGGCATTCTCCGTTATCGTACTAATAAAAGCGACTGGATTTCATATAACAATTTCTTTTCAGGTAAAAAAGAAGTATCGATGCGAATTTTTTAAAATAAGGCATATTACTACTGCTGTTGCAGTCAGCGTCTCAGGAATTTATGCAGGATGGTCATATCGCTGCCTTTCGGTGCTTTTTTTACCGGAGGTTTTTTTGGGGCTTCATCTATCTCATCCTCATCTTCAACGACCTCTACCTTTGGAAACCGCCGCATATGGGGGTTTGTATCGTTAGCACGGGGATTGGTCACAGGTGCCGGAGCAGGAGTGGCTGCCGGAGCAGATTTCGGATGGCCCAGTTTCGTTCCACACCCCGGGCAGAAATTTGCCGAGGTGGGTAGCTTTTTTCCGCAGGAATGGCAGAACTGGGGTACTTCACTAACTTCCTCGTGCGCTACCGGCCTGTGGGAGCGGACAGGTTGTTTCTCCGGGATAAACTCAATGATGGATTCCGGCTCTTCTTCAGGTTCCGGTTCAGGAGTCCTGACCGGGCCCACAGCCGGTTTTCTGACCGGTTGCACTCCCGGTTGGCGGACGGGCTGAAGAGGACTTTTCATCGCATTTTTCATCGCCGAATGCACTTCGGTTTTTCTTATCGGTTGCGGTTCGACCCTACCGGTTGGCGGGATCTCGCGGACGATCGTGACCGGGCGGGCGACCTTTTTTTCCGGTTCATCGATGGTTTTGAACTGGGTTCTCCGGACAGGTTTTACCGGTTCTGGCTCCTCATACTCCTCTTCAGGCTCTGGTTCCGGCTCCCGGTAGGTCGTAAGAAGCCGTTTTACCGGGGGTTGTTTTTCATGGTCTTTTGTCGGCTTTCTTGTGGGATGCAGTTCCTGCCGTGGGGCCGGTTTTGGGGCACGGACAGGTTCTTCGGGATCTTCAGATCCTTCAGGTTCTTCATCATCCACGACGTCGCGGGTGCGTGACACTTTCCCGGATGCCCGCTTAGTGGGTTTTTCCGGTTCGGCCTGTTCGTGCAGCAGACCCACCCAGTCGTCAACCTCGCTGGTGCGGTCCATCCCGTTCTGGGTAAAGACCAGTTTCATGGTCTTTATCTCATCATCAACGGATTTGATGGAAAGCACAAGCACAGGGTCAGAGTTTTCAGATACTTCAACAATACTGCCAACAATCGTATCCCGGGGGATATCCTTTGCAGTCACCTTGATCTTTTTTTCCTGTGTATCAATCAGGAAAACACGCCGATCCGTAAGGTAGCCGTGAAAGGAGAATTTTTTTACCGAAATATTGAGTGAACCGATGAGCACCTGCTCACCCGGCTCAAGGACTGCAGAAAGCCCGCCATCCTCTTCATCTTCTGCGGTATCTTCAGCAACAGGCCGGGAGGGTTTAACAGGTTTTTGCACAGCGCCGCCTCCTGACGTATCCGGTTTTCCCCGTGCTGCGCCCTGAACCTTTTCCGCACGCTGGGAAATAGTGCCGCCACAGTAGCCGCAGACCTCGACATTATCCCGGATATTCATCCCGCAATGAGGGCATTTCTTCATCGGTGATCTCCTTTAAACAATTTTAAAGAGTAGGTAAATATAATGTTCTCATCTGATATGAAAAATTCTCTGATCCGTTTTTCTTTGTTTATTCCCTTGATGGAGAAGATGAAGGATACCGTTTTCTTACGTCTTCTGCACAGGCATCCATTTCCGCACCGTCATCTATTGCATGGATGTAGATGGCTGATGTGCTCTTGTACGAACTCAGGAGGGCATTGATCCGGCACGCGGTTTCATCACCGTCAACAAAGCACATATCCGGAGTGATCCGCCCAAAGGTTTCATTGATCAGCACCTGAAGGGAGGTGTGGCAGGCACCGGCATAGCAAAGCCGTCCCTGAACAATAACCAGAACGACACCCTGCCGACGGGCACGCGATTCTTCCGCTACACGGAATGTGCAGTACTCTTCATCACCAAAACGGTTCAGAAAACTATGATAAAGAGGATCGGCGCGCTGCCGGAGTTCGGCAACAAACCGCCCTAAAGGGAGGATGAGATTTTTTGCATAGTTCTGTTCAACCGCGGTTCTGACAGAGGAGAAAGACGGGTTAGACAAAACATCTGCAACGATTCTCGTGGATTTTCCAAAAACATCTCTCTTTACCCCGGTCAGGTATTGTAGGGGAACGGGTTTGAAATAGAGTGTTTTTGCCGCAAAGGGAACCATGATTGATCCATCTTTCATGGCAGGAAATGATACGGGACTACCGTCAATCGCAACGGAGTTTGCACTTTTTTTCGGGGATCGAATCAGGGGAAGAGATGAACGGGTTGAAACAGTAGATGTGGTGACTCTCTTTGCAGGAGCTGCCAGTGACATGACAGCCCAGTCATCGGAAGACCGGCAGGTGTTCAGGAGCGATCGCCAGCGAGGGTCAGCGATCCGGGCAATCGACACAAGGCGGAACTGGTCTTTTTCCGGAATGAATTTCGCTCCGCAATGTGTGCAGTCATAATAAAAATCTGTTGGGGGAATCCCATAGAGCCGCTTCCCGACAATGGTCTGGAGAATGCCGGTTTTACAGACCGGACATTTCCCCAGCCACGCGGTGTCAGCCTGTAGCGTTGCGGACGTGGATGCCGGTGTAAAATGCTGGGGCAGGGGTGCTGCATTATGCCATGAAAACGCAGGGATGAGCCGGATGCCCCGTATCCGGCTGTGAATCGTGCGATCGAGTACTTCTGTTGATTCGGCTATACCCGCCTCAATCAGAACACTGGCAACCACCGATGCCATGGCGCTTTCGGGATTTTCGAGGCGTTGTTCAAGGCACCCGGCAAGATCTTCTTTTGTTGATGTGCCGCCAGCTTTTGCTACCCGTACCGGAAGTGTTTTTGTCGGTTCTGCATTGAGGCACTCCAGTACAATCCCGACAACTGCAGTCGTGACGGTAATATTATTTTTTACAAAAGGAACCGGTTAGACGCGCCGGCTGATGGTTTCGCATGCCAGAGCATGAAGCTCTGACGGAATAGGGAAGAACTGGGGGGTTGCCATGATATGTCCACGCTGTTCTCATTAGTTGGAGAGGGAACAGGATAAACTGTTGGTGACCGGCGTGGCAAATTCCCTCATAATGAAGATAATTCCTGGAGCAAAAAGAAACAGGTAATGCTCACAGAACTGACTTCTCGTTATGTGCGAGCGATATCTGGATCATTAAACGGCAGGAAATCCGCGTGCGCGGAATCAATTAAAAAAGAGCGAGGACTCTTAGCAGCTCCGGAACAATCCCCGCACCATCTCCGGGATTTCGGATACCCGGGCCGCTACCGGGACACCTGCTTTTTTGAGCCGGGCGATCTTTGAGCGGGCATCCCCTTCACCACCCTCAACTATCGCACCCGCATGACCCATACGCTTATCCGGGGGTGCAGATATCCCGGCAATATAGGATACAATCGGGAGACTGGTGGATTTTGCACCTTCCTCTTCGAGATTTCCCCCCACCTCCCCGATCAGAATAACGGCCTTTGTCTGGGGGTCTTTCTCGAACTGCTCCAGCACATCGACAAAGGTCTGGCCAATAACGGGATCGCCACCGATTCCGACAACCGTGCTCTGGCCGATACCGGCACGGGTCAGTTCGTCCACAACTTCATAGGTTAAGGTACCACTCCGTGAGATCACGCCCACATTTCCCCGCGAGAATAATCCTGATGGCATAATCCCCATCTTTACCTCTCCGGGAGATAGCAGGCCGGGACAATTCGGGCCAATCACCCTGCACCCTTCCATCTTTGCATACGCAATTGCCTTCATCGCATCATGCACGGGAATATGCTCGGTGATAGCAACAATCGTCCGGATACCGGCATGTGCCTCCTCCATGATTGCGTCAGCTGCTGCCGCCGCCGGAACAAAAATCACGCTTGCGGATATATCATGATCCCGCATTGCTTCCCTGACCGTGTTATAGACCGGTACCCCGTGCACTTCCCTGCCGCCTTTTCCGGGAGTTACACCAGCGACGACGCCCCTGCCACCAGCCTGCTGTGCATAAGCATTCATCAGGCCGATATGAAACTCACCCTGCTTCCCGGTGGCGCCCTGGACAAGGATTCCGGTCTTTTTATCACCGTAGATCATGCAGTCACCTGCACAGCTTTTTTGACCACAAGGTCCATCGTATCCAGCATTTCGTAGCCTTTCTCGGAGAGCATCTTTCGCCCTGCTGCCTCATTGGTACCGGCGAGCCTGACAATCACTTTCTGGTGGATGCCTGCATCGATGATGCCCTTTGCCACCTCATCACATTTCGTGATGCCACCAAGAAGGTTTACCACAATAACCTTCACCGAGGGCACACTGGCAACCAGCCGGACGGCACGCATTACACGTTCACTCTCCGCGCCACCTCCGACATCAAGGAAATTAGCTGCTTTGCCGCCATAGAACTCAATCAAATCCAGCGTCGCCATGGTTAGCCCGGCGCCGTTTCCTATCACACCGATACTACCACCCAGTTCAACATAGGAGAATCCGTGCGTTTCTGCCTCGCGTTCACGCTCGCTTAAATCCCGGTTGACGGTTACACCCTGGCGCCCGAGTGCGTTGTCGTCAACAATGAACTTTGCATCCGCAGCATACACACCCTGCGGGGTGATAACCAGCGGATTGATCTCCGCAAGGAGCGCGTCCTTGTCGCAGAACGCGTGATAGAGCTTGTTGATGACCGGCCCGACGTCTTTTGGTGCACTGCCAATCAGTTCCCGGATCATGAACGGCGGAAGATCCCGCATGAGCGGATTTGCCACACCTTTTCGGATCGCTTCGGGATGTTCCTTTGCCGTGACCTCGATCTCAACACCCCCGTCATCTGAAAAGAGGATAAGCGGCTGTTTGCTTGACCGGTCAACCGTAATAGAGAGATAGTATTCATGCTGGATTTCGAGACGCTGTTCGATGAGGATCTCATGAACAGGAAGACCTTTGATGGTTTTATTGAAAAGTTCCTGTGCAAGGGAAACCGCATTCTGGGGGTTTGCCATCATAATGCCCCCGGCTTTCCCCCGTCCGCCAACATCCACCTGTGCCTTTAACACGATCCGCTCACCCAGTGCATCCAGGTGCGAGGGAATTTCATCGGCAGAACTGATGAGAAATCCCGCAGGTACTGCAATCCCAAACTCCTTTACAACGTTTTTGGCTTCGTGTTCCACAAGTTTCATGATGGGTTCTTCTCCCTCGCAAGCTCGATCCCGAGTTTCATTGCTTTCTGATTGAGTGATTCGGTCCCTTTGGGAACGGAATCAAGGATCGCTTTCTCGAGCGCCGTTTCGCTGACAACATGCGTCAACCCGACAAGCGCCCCGAGCATGACAATATTTGCAACAATGGGTTTCCCAAGCGTCTGTTTTGCCTGGTCAGTAGCCGGGATTTCATGACAGGTGCAGTCCGGGCGCGAATGAACAAGTGTTGAATCGACAAGCATCACCGCTTCGGTCTGTGCCTGAGCACCATATTTCTCAAATCCTTCCTGCGACATGATCACGTAGATGTCGGGTATTGTCACTTTGGGGAATAGGATCGGGTCGTCGTCAATGATCACTGCGCTCATCGATGCACCGCCCCGGGCTTCCGGGCCGTAAACCTGGGTCTGCACCGCGAATTTGCTGTCGTACATTACCGCGGCCCTCCCCAGGATTACTGCGGAGAGGATAATTCCCTGCCCTCCAAAACCGGAAAACCGTACTGCCCGCCTCATGGTTTCATCCCCATTACCGGCCGGTTACGCCGGATAAGATCCCCGACAACATACATACCTTCAGGCACCACTTCGCCTTGTTCGATCAGCCGGTCACGTTTTAATTTCATAAGGGAATGCACCTTTAAATATTCGACCTGGTCAGCGACCTGTTTGAACTTGTTCCGCCGCCCGAAATTCGTCGGGCATTGGGTCATTGCCTCAATAAAGGAGAACCCGGGGGTTTCAAGTCCCGTTTTTATGGCTTTTTCCAGTTCCCGGACATGGTACGATGTCCAGCGTGCGACATAATTTGCCCCGGCAGCGATAGCCAGATCGCACAGGTCAAATGCCGGCTCCGTGCACCCGAAGGGTGTTGTTGTGGAAAAACATCCCTTTGGTGTTGTCGGGCTCCCCTGCCCGCCGGTCATACCATAGATCTGGTTGTTCATGCAGACCACGGTTATATCGATGTTCCTCCGGCAGGCATGGATAAAGTGATTTCCGCCAATCGCGGCGAGATCGCCGTCACCGGTAAAGACGACGACATTGAGGGAAGGGTTTGCCATCTTGACACCGGTGGCAAAGGCAAGCGCCCGACCATGAGTGGTATGCAGGGAATCGGTGACGATATAACCGGGCGCACGAGAAGAACAACCTATACCGGAAACAAAGACCGTGTCCTCTTTTGTCCATCCCATCTGGTCAACTGCACCCAGTGTGCAGTTGATAATAGTGCCATTGCCGCAACCGGCACAGTAGATATGCGGCAACCGGTCCTGCCGGAACCAATCCTCCATGCTCATGGTGAGTCGGCCTCCAGTACTGCGGCCAGTTCAGCAGGGGTGTGCAATTCTCCGCCAAGTTTTGGAACACTTATCACCGGAATATCGACGTGACGCTCAATCTCACGGGCTATCTGGCCGAGATTTAGTTCGGGCACGATAAACCNNACGGAGCTGCAGGAACCCGATGGAATTATCCGGGTGGTCAAAAAGCACCTGCTGGACGGTACGGACAGGAGCGCCGTATGCAATAAAGACCTGTTCCGCGTCAGGATTGATTACATCAAAGTCCGCAATCTTTGTCCGTGCGGATTCAACTTTATCCACAAGCCGGTTTACCAGCGCTGAATGCAGGCTGGGATTTGTCGCACACGGGTATCCTCGCTCATCATGGGTAAGCCCGGTCACATGCGTCCCATACCCTTTGCCGAACTGCGGGAACCCCGGGATAAGATCGCCCNNCGGTATTTGTCGGCGAGGTTGAATGCCCGGACAGTGAGCTCGTACATCTCCTGCACATTTGCAGGACAGAGCGCGATAATGGAGTAATCGCCCTGCGATCCAAACCGGCACTGCATCATGTCGCCCTGCGCTGCCATCGTCGGCTGGCCGGTTGATGGCCCACCCCGCTGCACGTTCACGACAACACAGGGAGTTTCCGTCATGGCCGCATACCCGATATTTTCCATCATCAGGGAAAAACCCGGGCCACTGGTTGCCGTCATCGCCCGGGCGCCCGTCCATGACGCACCGATCACCGACGCGATGCTTGCGATCTCATCCTCCATCTGGATGAATACGCCACCCCGCTTGGGAAGTTTTGCCGCCATATGCTCGGCAACCTCTGTTGAAGGTGTGATGGGGTAGCCGCCAAAAAAATTACACTTTGCTGCCAGTGCCCCCTCAGCACAGGCAATATTTCCCTGCCAGAATTCAATCCGCGTCAATATTCAATCGCCACCTTTTTCGATTCATAGGGCTTTTCTTCAACCCAGTGAATTGCCTGGTCCGGGCAGGTCAGCTGGCAGACGCCACAGAGTGTGCGGCCATACAGTTTCTGGAGCCGGCAGTTGGTGCAGCGTTCCGGCCGATCAAGCTCAGGAATGACAATCCCCTTGCGATTTGGTCGTTCCCCTTCCTTGAAGATATGGTACGGGCACACTTTTGTACACAGGTTGCACCCCTTGCACCGGTTTTCGTCGATGGCGAGTCTCATGTACCGCGTCCTATCGTATAATGTAGCAGGTGAGCTGAAAAAAACCTATTCTTTATGTGCATTCGTCCATGTTCCTGTAATTACGATGTGTACTGCTCAAATGCTCTTGCTGCTTTCGTTTTTACCGCTTCAAAGATGTCATTTCCCTTGGCATCAATTCCCACAACAAGCGGGAGCCGGTCAAGTTCGATTACCCATACTGCTTCAGCCATACCCAGTTCGGCGAAATGGACACCACGAAGGGTCATATGGGATGCAGCAAGGGCAGCGCAACCACCGGTGAAGGCAAGATAGATACCTCTCCCTTTGAGCTGTTCACGCACGAGGCTCCCCATACCCCCTTTGCCGATCAACGCCCGGACACCCTTGTCAAGCAGGAAACCGGAGAGGTTGTTCAACCGGGCTGATGTTGTTGGGCCTGCTGCAAGGATACGGTCTCCCAGCACCACAGGGCCACAATGGTAGATCACCGCACCATCCGGATCAAACGGGATTCCCGTTTCCTGCATGTGCAGGTGTGCCTCATCCCGGGCGGTGTAGACAATACCGGAGAGTTCGACATGATCTCCCGCGTGAAGGGAAAGAACTTCATCTCCAAGAGGTGTATGCAACTGCACAGCAGGACCGGTCATATTTTTACCTCCACAGTTGCCCTACGGCATGCCCAGCACTGAACATTCACAGCCACCGGCAGGGAGGCCGTATGGCAACCGGCAGTTTTCACTTTGACCGCAAGCGCAGTTGTGCCCCCACCAAGACCCATCGGCCCGATGCCCAGACGGTTTACTGCATCGCAGAGCTGCTGCTCAAACGCATTCATCTCATCAATGGGCAGCAGGAGAGATTCTTTTGCAAGCGCGGCAGCGCCATCGAAGGTCCCGCCAATACCAACTCCAAGAACGACCGGTGGACACGGTTTACCCCCGGCAATCAGCATGGTTTCGACAACGACCTTCTCGATCTGGTCTTTTTCAGACGGGAGCAGCATCACAATCCGCGACACGTTCTCGGCACCAGCGCCTTTAGGAAGAACGGTAACCGTGAACTGTTCACCGGGCGTGACATGGATCGCCGGCATCCCCTCACCGGTGTTATCCCCGGAGTTTTTCCGGGTGAAGGGATCAACCACGTTCGGGCGTAGTGGAACTTCTCGGGTGGCTTTTTGTATACCCTCGCGAACGGCCTCATACAATGATTCCGAGAAACCGATATTCATCGGAAGGGTGAGATAGACCACCGGGACACCCGTGTCCTGGCAAAGTGGCAGACCCTGTCGTTCTGCTTCTCGGATATTTTTTAAGATATTGACAAATTCACCCTGTGCAACCGGATCACACTCATCTGCTGCCGCCCGGGAAATTGCCCGCTTTACATCCGGAGGTAGATAGATCACGGCCTGCTGCATCGCGGTAAATGTTGCTTGCGCAAGCGCCGCACAGACTTTTTTGTCAGCCACGGTCTGCATTTATGTATACTTGAGCGGCAGGGATTATTATATTCCTGTCTGGTTGTAATTACAGACAGTGGATAAAATCAGGAAATCTGTATCCGGATGATTCACTGAACACAACAGAAAAAACGTATAAAAAAGGTACGAGTGGTAAAATTAGTGGGCTTTACCACCCTTTACCGGCTTTCCACCTTTGTGGTCTCCGGCTTTTGCATCTGCACCTTTCGCAGGTTCAGCACCCTTTGCGGGTTCCGCACCCTTATGCTCAGCACCCTTGTGTGCACCTTTTACATCTGCACCCTTTGCGACGGGTTCAGCGACTGCCTCTGCCTCAACAACCGGCTTTGCTGCTTCGGTAATCTTGTCTCCGGCGAACTTGGGTACTGCAACGATCTTCCCGCTGACCTTGATCGTGTGCACTTTAAGGTGGGAGGGACTCGGAAGTTTGTGGGCACCATTGCGCATCGCTTCCTTTACCTTGTCCAGGTACTGGGGGGTGGTAAATACGGTCATGATGAGCTGACCGGATGCAACCCGTGCTGCAGTACCGACGGCTTTCCCAAATGCAAGGCGCATACCTTCCGATACACGGTCAGCACCGGCGCCGGTAGCCTGCTTGTTCTCACGCAGGATATGGTGCGGGAAGACCCGGACCTTGAAATGGAAATTCATCCTGCCAACTTCCTTGAGAAGTTTACGGTTGATCGAAATACGGCATGCCTCAAGTGCGCTGTGCCGTATCTGGCAGGACTCTTCCACGACCAGATCGATTTCGGTTGGGAATTCCTGAGACAGGTTACCCATTTCGAACTGTACGATCTTATTTCCGGGAACCCCGCCCATATATTCACGTCGTGTATAGGCCTTTTTTGCAAGATTCCTGTACATCCTTGCCGGTTTTCTTACCATCGCGTCCTACTCCTGTGATATAATAGTAAAAGCGGGCACGATAAACCCTGAATAGTCAGGGAAACCGTGCCGGTACGCTTCACAAACTGCTTTAATAAAATGGAGATGTGGCGTATTAAACCTTACTAGACTACGCAATTGTCACTTATAAGGTCAAGGATATCGCGCCGGAGCGTCGCGAATTCCGTGCTGGTGCGGTTGCGGGGGCGTGGCAGATCTATGGGGACGATTTTGCAGACCCGTCCCGGCCGGGGGGAGAGCACAATGATGCGGTCGGAGAGATAGACAGCCTCATCCACGCTGTGGGTGATGAAGATGATCGTTTTTCTGGTTTTCTCCCAGATCTCCAGCAGTTCTTTCTGGAGCATGTTACGGGTCTGTGCATCAAGGGCCCCGAAGGGTTCATCCATCAACAGGATGACCGGGTCGAGGGCGAGTGCACGGGCCACCGCCACCCTCTGCCTCATCCCGCCGGATAATTCCGACGGGTAACTGTTCGCAAACTGGGTAAGGCCGACCAGTTTGAGGTACTGCTCCGCGATGCGGTACCGCTCATCGCGTGGCTTTTTCTGCATCTCAAGGCCGAAAGCGATGTTGTCCGTCACGTTCCGCCAGGGAAAAAGGGAGTATTCCTGGAAGACAAACCCGATCTTCTGGCTGGGCCCCCGTATCTCCTCCCCGTCGAGAACGACCGACCCGCTCCGTCCGGTATCCAGGCCGGCAATAAGGCGCAGCAGCGTCGTCTTACCACACCCTGACGGTCCGAGGATACAGACAAATTCCTTGTCATCCACGTCAAGACTGATATGGTCGAGCGCCACGAGCTCCGGGCCACAGTCTTTCTGGAAGGACTGTGTCAGGTCCCTGATCACCAGCCGGCCCATATCATGCCACCTCCCCGGTCTGCCATCGCAGGAAATACCGGTCCATATAATAGCGGAAGATCATATCGAATGCCAGACCGATAATGCCAAGGAGAAGCATGTATACAACCACGCAGTCCATCTGGTGCAGATCGTAGTAGAACCAGAGCGCCATGCCCAGGCCGTTGTTAGACACGCCGAAAAGTTCCGCTGCGACAAGGCACATCCACCCCACTCCTGTTGCAATCCGTATCCCGGCAGCGATGGATGGCAGGGCCGCAGGGAAGGCAACGTGCCGTATGAGATCCCGGCTCTTCGTGCACCCGAGCATCCGGCCTGTCTCTACAAAGATCCTCGGCACGCCCCGAAAACCGCTGTACGTATTGATGATGATAGGAAAGATCGCCCCGATAAAGATGACAAACCCGGCAGAGTACGCCGTCAGGCCGAACCAGATGATGACAAACGGGATCCAGGCAAGCGGGGGGATTGGTCGGAGGAGCTCGATGAGTGGGTCAAGGAATGCATCGAACCGGTGGCTCCATCCCATCGCAATCCCCACCGGGATCCCAACCAGGAGCGCAGCCCCAAGTCCGATAACGAAGTGGACCATACTTACCTCGAAATCCAGCAGCAGCCTGCCCTTTTCGAGGAGACCGACAAATGCGATGAAAACGTCAGGGGGTGACGGTAAAATGAAGGAATTCCTGACAATGACTATGGCAGCAATCTCCCAGATTACGAGAGCAAGCAGTAGGGCAGATATCCCCAGCCACTGGTTGTTCTTCTTCTCTTCCGAGTTTCTCATCGCGGCGCTCCTTTTATAGAATATTTCAGCCTGCTGAAAATAACCCGGCTCAGGCATCCGGTATATTCGTTCTTTAGAATTGAGGATGGCTGATAAAAAAAAGTGTTGGTACCAGCCTCCATGTCTGGTTTTCCCTTTACTTCTGGTAGAAACTCATGTCGAAGAGGTCGTCCTGGGTCAGGTTCTTCTTGATGTACCCGTTGTCGTACTGGAGCTTGGCATACTCGAGTACCGGCTGGACGATGATGCTTGGATCCGATGCCCAGTTGCCGTCCCATTCCTTGAGCGAGGCCTTGACATCATCAAGTTTCGCGCCCGTCTTGTTGGCATAGATGGCAGCTGCANNATGTCGTCAAGGTTTGCCTCGTTCCACGCGACCGCCTTGTCATTGGTCTTGATGATCTGTTTTACAATCTCCGGGTGTTCCCGGATCAGCTTGCCGCTCACGACAAGGACACAGCAGGTATGGTTGGGATACATCTCGCCGGAATGGACGACGATCTTTCCTGCGCCCTGGTCAACGATCACGCTCGGGGATGGTGTCGGCAGGAAGACGGCATCAACCTTGCCGGCAGTAATTGCCGTGGTTGCATCACCGGCAGAAGACATTGCCTTGATGGTAACATCTGTGCCCGGGGTGAGGTTGTTCTTCGTGAGCCAGTAACGCAGGACTGTGTCCTGGATAGTACCGGCCGGGTACGTTGCAATGGTCAGGCCCTTGAGACTCTGGGGACCGGTGTAGTTGAGGCCGTTTCTTATGACAAGATCCGATCCCTGGGTGTTGACTCCTGCAACGATCTTTGCATCAAGGCCGGTGCTGATGGCGGAGAGGACCGGAGCTGCCCCGACATACGCAACGTCAAGCTGCCCGGCGAGCATTGCCTGCATCTCAGGAGCTCCGGTGGGGAAGACCGTGTCAGTGACATTTGTCACGCCATAGGTGGCGAGATCCTGCTGGAACCAGCCCTTGTTCATGGCAGTGANNGGGCTGGTACCCGATGCGAAGATCTTTTACCGGTGTTGCATTCAAGGAAGTTCCTGACGACTGCGTGCAGCCGGCTGTGAATAATACGAGTGCGAGGGCAAGCGCAAGGAACGCGATTGCCGTGATCTTCATGGCTTTCATATGAACGAGTTGCCCGGTCAATAATAAAAAAGTGTAACATTCAGGCAATATTTTTATCTTTTTGGGTAAATTTATTCTGATAAAAATTACAATTGGATAATTAATTGACCTATATTGTCCACATTCCCAATAGGGCCGCTCCTCTTTTCTCGTACTTTTGTGGACAACAGTGGAAATATTTTTCCTTGGTTAATCCCTTTGTATCTTTAGTATGGCACATGTGGACCCCATCGACCGGCTCATGCGCGCAGCTCTCATCTCTGATGAGGAGTTTGTCGCAACCCTAAACGATCTCCTGAAGAACGATCTGCGCATCAGTGTGAGGGAGTTGTCTGACGCCAGTGGAATCGCACAAAGTTCGCTCTATAAAATCCTCTATGGCAAACGTTCACCCAATCTTTCCACCCTTCGTGCAATTGTCAAGGGACTGCGCCAGTTCTACCATATCGGTAATGAGAACTTCATCGGATTGATTGCTGCACGCCCGGTACTTGAAAGCGTTGAGGAGCGTGTTGCGGATATCGATGGCCACCATATACGTGTCCGTGAATATCCCGTCCATACCATGGAAGATGCAATTGTTGCGGCAGTGCGTGCCGAGCGGGAAGGAGCGATTGCGATAGTCTGCGCTCCGATTGTATCAAGTATCATCGAACAACTCGTGCATGTCCCGGTGGCAACCATCATCCCCCGCGAATCCGTGCAGCGGGCGATCGAACTTGCCGCCAGAAAGGCGTGGATTTAATCATTCTGCAATCAAAACAAAGAGTACAAAGGAGGATGGTGAACGTATGCGAACAGACGTAGTGAGACTGGGACGCCTTTCCGGAGAGCGAACCGGGGAGATGATGCGATTTCTCTCATCAATGCATGCAGACCGTTGTATCGCAGATGCTGACGTGCTGGTGGATATCGCCCACGTCCTGATGCTCGATAAGCAGAATATCAATGAGCGCGAAATAACCAAACAACTCCTGCCCGCATTGCTTGAGTTGTATGATGAGGGGTTACCTGAAGAAGTGTTTGATGACCGGTTTGAGGACGTGCATGCCGGAATAGAATCGCTCATTATCGAAGCATTAGGTCCTGAAGCGGGCGGGCGGATGCATATCGGACGGTCGCGTAATGATGAAGTCGCCACCTGTATCCGGCTCAAACTGCGCGAAGACCTGCTCAAGCAGATGTCTGCAATCCTGAAAGTCCGGGAAGTGCTCGTCGCTATTGCCGAGAAGAACATGGAGTCTTCCATGCCCGGGTTTACGCATATGCAGTACGCCCAACCCACCACCCTTGCCCATCATCTCCTCGCATATGAACAGGCATTCTCGCGGGATTTTGACCGGTTACGTGATGCCTATGCCCGGGTCAACCGCTCCCCGCTTGGCGCCGCTGCCTTTGCATCAACCGGGTATCCCATCAACCGTGATCTGACCGCAGAACTGCTCGGATTTGACGGGCTTATCGTCAATACGATGGACGCGGTGGCAACCCGGGACTTTACCCTTGAAACCCTCAGCAGCCTCACCATCCTCATGACGAATGTAAGCAGGCTCTGCGAGGAACTGGTGATCTGGAGCACAGCGTTTGTAAAATTTGTCACGCTTGATGATGCATTCTGTTCGACGTCTTCTATCATGCCGCAGAAAAAGAACCCGGATACAGCAGAGATCATGCGGGCAAAGACCGGTTCAGCATTCGGCGCATACACGAGCGCCGTTTTGATCGTCAAAGGGCTTCCCATGAGTTATAACCGGGATCTGCAGGAGCTTACCCCCCATCTCTGGCGCGGGATGCGGGATGCAAAAGAGAGCCTGCGTCTCCTTGTCGATATGCTCTCGAGCGCAACATTTGAAACGGAGAGGATGAAAGAAGAGGCAGGAAAAGGATTCTCGACTGCAACTGAACTCGCAGACACGCTCGTGCGGAATCATGGTCTCCCGTTCCGTACCGCACACTCCATTGTTGGCAGAGCGGTCCAGAAAGGCAGCCTCTCACTNNCCTTTCCTTATCGGGAAAAGGATTGACCCAGGAGAAGATCAACGAAGCGCTTGACGTCAATTATTCCCTCTCTATTCGCAGATCTCCCGGTGGCCCGTCACCGTTTGCAACAAAGATTGCAATTGGTGATCGCAAAAAGCAGCTCGATACCGATTCGTTATTTATTGACGGGACGCTTGCAAAACTATCCAAAGCAAAAGAAGATCTGATTAGCGATGCACGGAGGCTGGTAGCATAAGCCCACACTTTACTTCAGGAAATATTATTGCGTGTTCCTATGCCGGGAAAACACGCCATGGCACATATATCACAGAACGCGACGGGATGGCAGTTGTCAAACTGACCAATGGTTACAATATTGGTGTCCTCCCGGACGCATGCACATTTGTGTCACTGGCTACCGCGACAGCAGCACGATCCATGCCAGTTCACCAGGATCCGAAGCTTCCCGAACTGTCGATTGTCTCAACCGGCGGTACAATAGCAAGCCGCATCGATTACCGGACCGGTGCGGTCACCAGCCAGTTTGATGCAGATGATATCCTGATCGCGATCCCGGCACTCGCCGGAATTGCACGGTACCGCACAAAACAGTTGTACACCATTCTTTCGGAGAATATGACGCCGGCTATCTGGCAGGAGCTCGCCCGGGCCGTTTATGCAGAGATCAAAAGCGGCGTTGAGGGAGTTATTGTCACCCATGGCACGGACACGATGGCATACAGTGCAGCCGCGCTCAGTTTTATGCTCGACACACCAGTTCCGGTGATATTTGTCGGTTCACAGCGATCAGCAGATCGCCCGTCAAGCGACAACACGATGAATGCAGTCTGTGCGGCGAGCGCTGCAAAGAGCGATCTTGGCGAAGTGGTCGTGGTGATGCATGCCTCGACAAACGATGATATGTGTGCAATCCACCGGGGCACCCGGGTGCGGAAGATGCATACTT
>PNBP01000109.1 GCA_003136075.1 Methanoregula sp.
TCGGTCCCGACATGACCAACTCGATCCGCCTCCTCGGCAAATACGTCGTATAAGAGCGGAACAATACCTGTCAGGAATACTTCCTAAACTGGGTAGAAATTCCCGTCAGATATTATCAATTAATTTTTCTCTCAATTTTCAGAAAATTCACCCGGCCTACTCTTTCGCCGGTAAAAAAAAACAATTTTGTGAAATTTACTTTGTTCCCGTTTTAATCAATATTTTCCTCCAATCGGGTCCGGATCCAAAAAAACTTTACGATTCAAAGATCTCTGTGCAAACGACTATCTGATCCTGTCGGAAATATAATCCTGAACAGGCATGTTTTCGGTCAGAGAAATTATCACCAGCAGGGGCACACTGCAATATCGGACAGAACACCACACCGGGATCCAAAGCAGGATCAGCCCGGGCCGGTTGAAGAGAGAGATCGATCAGTCTATATACGTTCCCTCAAATCCTGAGGGCTGCCCNNACGAATCTGTTATGACTGTTACTCCTACATTTCCTGACGGCCACCGAATTCTTCGTGGCGAAAGCGTCACGTTTCCTAATCTGTTCCCTTTCGGCGAAGGTCACGTCGTCACAGTTATAACACGGGATCATTCAGTCGTCACCTTCAGCCGGAAACAGGTAGTGGATTCACTTCTCTCCCAGATAGAGGCGTTGTGTCCGGTAGACGGTTATCCCAGTATCAACTGGAATTTCCTGCCTTCCGCTGGCGCAAGCCTCGTTCATCCCCATATGCAGGGACTATCGGATTCTTGTCCATCTCATGTTGTTGAAATCTATGGTGCTGCGAGCGAGTCGTATCGAAGTAAACACGGAATGAATTATTGGGATGCGGTAAGGGATCAGGAAAAATGCTCTGATCGCTACCTGTTCGGTGATGAGATTCTCTGGTCTGCTCACGCAGTTCCGGTTGGTGAACGCGAGGTTCGGGGATNNCGATATCAACGCTGGACGAGCTGGAAAGTTATATGGACCTTGTGGCTAGCGGTATTCTCGAAATTATCTCGTTATACCGTGAACTGGGGACCCATGCATTCAACATGTCCCTCTTTTTCGATAAGAATGGTAATGATCATGGATTCCGTGCATTCTGTTCCATGATCTCTAGGATCAACCCCAATCCTTCGTCGACGAGTGATTCCGCGTTCATGGAGCGGCTTCATTTTGAACCTGTGATAATGACGCTTCCCGAAGAACTGGGAAAATTCTATAAAAAAGAGAAAAAATAAAAATTTTTACTCAAACTTTGCTACGAGCTTGTTCTTGCAGACGAGCGAGCCGTCCTGCTTGTGGGGCTGGCGCTTAATACTGTCGCCTGCCTTCTCGATCTCGCGGGCTTCGTCACAGAGTGCCGCTGCGGTCCTCATCATTTCGTGAGCGCTTGCAACGATCGGTATGTACTTCTCCCATTCCTTGGTCATGAAGCAACCCTTGACATTCTGGCCTGCAACAGCCATGGCGATCTCGTGAGCAGCGCGTGCCTTTGCGAGTGCATAGTTGTTGGTGAATTCGCCGTCAACTGCCTTGTCGGTGGTCATGACGATTTTTGGGAGCACAATTTCTGCGCCTTTCTTTCCTGCCTTCACCTGGTCTATGACCAAGTCAAGAGCGAGCTGCATCTTGCGGAATGCACCGGTGATTGCCAGTACTTTCACAAGGTTGCCGTTGAAGTCGGCCATTTCGGTGGGGTCAAGGAACTCTCTGCGTGCACCGATCATGGAGTCTGCCTTCATGATGATGTATCCGAACTTGCTTGCCTTGACTCCTTCCCATTCCTTCTTGGTGGTCACATCATCGGTGATGATGATGACTGGGATACCTGCTGCAGCGAGCTGCTCGCGTGCACCGGTCGGACCGGGGAGAACCCCGTTGGGGGAAACAACAATGCAGAAGTCAGGTTTGTATGCCTTCAGGTTGGAAACCACTCGGTCGACATCTGCCGGCTCGAGTTTCGTGCCGCTGGTCGCCATGAATGTCTGCATATCTTCACGGTCTGCTCTCTCATCGAGAAGCAGCTCTGCCATTACACCGCTGGCAATATTGCCTAATTTCGCAACTCCTACTTTAACAACCATAGAAATTTCACCTCTATTTTTTTAACACGTTACTATGATCCGGTATTGATATAAAGATTTTGAAATCGTTTTTTATCGTCGGCAATGGTTTTTATGGATTAATTATAGCCTTTTTTGCTCCATGCATAACCAATCGGGATCCCCGAGTTAACGAAAAGTGTTTAAGTTCTGATGATAAATGGGAAGGTATGAAAGACGGCCTGCTCACCGACAGACAAAGAGAGGTGCTCCGGTATCGTAAACAGGGCCTGACCCAGCAACAGATTGCTGATATTATCAATACATCAAAGGCAAATGTCTGTACTATAGAAAAATCGGCGATGGAAAATATACGGCGGGCAAAGGAGACGCTCGAATTCCTCTATACGCTTGATGCGATCCACCTGTGCACCATCCCGGCAGGGACGGATCTTTTTGATGTCCCGGGAATGATCTTTGCCGAGGCGGAAAAGAACGCAATCAAAGTTCAATACGATACCATCTCGCTGATAAACCGTCTCCGGGAAACGCGCCCCCAGTCCTGCAAAGCCCGGTGCATCTGTGATGATATCGAGATTTATATTACGGATGCGGGAGAATTATATTTTGGATAAACCAGATCGATCTTTCCCATTGGCAACTCGATATTTTACTATGTAAATACGGGCGACCCCCGGAATTATAGCATAATTATATATGTTCTTTTAACTAAAATTTAAGGAAGCCGATGTGGGGGTATCCCCGTGGTACACTGGTATAATTCGATACATCACGTGTAGCATACCGGCGGAACTATATCCGAAGACACAGGGAAAAGGTTCTGCCGTGGGTATTTCCCGGTTGGTGAACTCCGTTTAAAAAGCGGGGGATACCGAGAAGGAGTTGTGATTCGTCACAACAAGGCTGACAGAGTTGGATCTGACTATAATGCATGGGTGGACGTTTTAACAAAACGAGCCCGCTCTTCATTGGTTGCGTCATGCAGCCGGAAGATGCATTCATGTCAGGGTCTTCTTTCGCGAGACAGGAAATGCCGGCATACGCCGGCACATGATGAGTAGNNAAAGTTGGGAATCCGATGAGCATACGTCCCTTATCCGGGATAAACATGTTCTCCGGCAAACCCGATACGCCCGGCCGCGCGTTGGCTTTTCAGACAAAGCAGCGATATCACTAAAAGTCTCGGATAAATCGCAGTTCGTGTCGAAGAAAGAATACCTTACACGAATACAGAGGAATGATTAACACATGCCAAAGATAAACAGACCACGTCGAGGTTCACTTGCATTCAGCCCACGAAAACGTGCAAAGAGCCCCATACCGAAATACCAGTCGTGGCCCGCCAGCACCGGAACGCCGGTGCTCCAGGGTTTCGCAGGCTATAAAGTGGGGATGACGCATGTTATCATGGTGGACGACCACAAGGAAAGTCCCACTGAAGGCAAGGAGATCATGGTGCCGGTAACCGTTATTGAAGTACCCACTATGAAAGTTGCCGCAATCCGCGCATACGCAAAGGACACCTACGGTAAGCATGCATTCACCGAGATCTGGGCAGACCAGTTGGATGACGTGCTTTTCCGTAGGATTACCATGCCAAAGGACTACAACCGGGAGTCATCGCAGAAAAAATTTGCCGATGCACTTGCAGCCGGTAACGTGGCAGAGATCCACGCACTTACCTATACGCAGCCGGCAATCATCAGCGGAGTGCCCAAAAAAGTCCCTGATCTGATGGAGATTAAAATTTCCGGGGATAACATGGCAAAACAGTACGAGTTTGCTCTTGAGCTGCTTGGAAAAGAAGTCAGTCTCAATAGCATTATCCAGTCGGGTGCGTATGCGGATATCACCGCAATTACCACCGGTAAGGGCACACAGGGGCCTGCCAAACGCTGGGGTACTGCACTGCGCAAACGCAAACACTCTGTCGGTGGAAAAGAGCGTCACATTGGTACGCTTGGACCCTGGAACCCGCACCACGTCCGGTGGCAGGTGCCCCAGAGCGGCCAGATGGGATATCAGCAGCGCACGGAGTTCAACAAGCGCATTTTGAAGATCGGAGAAAGCGGTGCTGAGATTACGCCAAAAGGTGGATTCCTGCACTACGGTGTTCTTAAAAGCCCGTATGTCCTTGTCAAGGGTTCTATCCCCGGTCCAATCAAGCGTCTGATCAGAATCCGCCCGGCAATCCGCCAGGGAGAACATGTTGTCAGGATGCCCGCGATCCAGTTTGTGAGCGTCCAGAGCAAACAGGGGTGATCAGAGATGAAAGCACAGGTTAAGACAATTGAAGGAGAAGTCTCAAAAGACATTGAACTTCCGGCCCTGTTCTCAGAGGAATACAGACCAGATCTGATCAAAAAGGCAGTGATGGCTCTTCAGAGCACCCGGCGTCAGCCCCACGGCACCTACCCATTTGCGGGTATCTGTTCGTCCGCAGTCGGCTGGGGAAGTGGTCGCGGTGCATCGCATGTGCCCCGTCTCAAGAACGGTTCCCGTGCGGCAAAAGTCCCGCAGGCTAAAGGCGGCCGTGAAGCACACCCCCCGGTAGTTGCAAAGATTCTCATCAAAGAGATCAACCAGAAGGAAAAACAAAAAGCATTCCGCTCTGCAGTTGCTGCAAGCATACGGGCAGATCTCATGACTTCACGGGGTCACACCTTCACGGGTGCAGTCCCAGTCGTCTTTGAAGACAAGTTCGAATCACTCGAGCGCACACAGGACATCATCACGGCGCTGACCACCATCGGTGTCTACCAGGATGTTGAGCGGGCAAAAGACAGCCGTAAGGTCCGTGCAGGCAGAGGAAAGATGCGGGGTCGCAGGTACAAGCAGAGAAAGAGCCTGCTGATTGTGACATCGGGACCGGAACTCCGTGCCGCGCGCAACCTTTCCGGTGTAGATGTAGTCACTGTTGACCAGCTGAATGTCGAGCACCTTGCGCCAGGTATGCAGGCAGGTCGCCTGACCATCTGGACTGAAAGTGCCCTGATACGCCTGGAGGGAAAATAAATGGCGACGCTGAAACACCCGTTTGTCACAGAAAAAGCAATGGTGCTTTTGGAAAATGAGAACAAACTTCAGTTCCTCGTTGACAACAAAGCAACCAAAAAGACGATCAAACGCGACCTTGAAAAAGCGTTTGACCAGAAAGTGAAACGGGTCTACACACTCATGACTATGCACGGTGAGAAAAAGGCAATCGTGAGTTTTGAGAACGAAAAGGCCGCAGAGGAAATTCTCAGCCGTCTTGGCATTATGTAGGTGGGGAACATGGGACATCGCATTACTACACAGAACCGGGGCAGGGGAGGCCCGACATATCGTGCACCATCCCACCGGTATAAAGCGGAACTGAAGCACATCGGGACTGATGATCAGACCGTTACGGGATCCATTATTGATATCGAACATGATCCAGCCCGAAACGCACCCATTGCCCTTGTAAAGCTTGAAGACGGGGCCAAGGTCTACATGCTGGTCACGGAAGGTATCGGCATTGGCGAACCCATTGCATGGGGGGCGGATGCAAGCGTGAAGAACGGAAACACGCTCCCGCTTATCAAGATCCCGTCAGGGTCATTTATCTGCAACATCGAGTCACGCCCGAACGACGGCGGCAAATTTGTCCGCTCAAGTGGGGTTCAGGCAGTTGTTGTCGATAAGATTGAAGACCGTGTTGGTGTCAGGATGCCAAGCGGAAAGACAAAATGGTTCAACGGACGCTGCCGTGCAACAATTGGTATTGTTGCCGGAGGTGGACGGGTTGAGAAGCCGTTTGTGAAAGCAGGCAACAAGTACCACAAGATGGCAAACACCGCATCCAACTGGCCACGTGTCCGTGGTGTCGCAATGAACGTCATCGACCACCCATTCGGTGGCGGCGGTCACCAGCACACGGGTCGACCAAAGACGGTTGCCCGGGGAACTTCCCCGGGAAGAACGGTTGGATCAGTGGCTGCACGCAGGACAGGTAAGAGCAGGAAGTGAACGGTATGGCAGCACCTAAAAAGACACAGAAGAGAATGCCCAGAAGGCGTGAGGAGTTCACCTATCGCGGGTATAAGGTTGACGAGCTGAAAGCGATGGGGATGAGCGAGCTCCTCCCCCTCATGCCAGCCCGTGCACGCCGCAAAATCAATCGTGGCCTCAACCGCAGTGAAGAGACGTTACTTGCAAAGATTCGTGCCGGCGATGAGAAGGTCAGGACTCACGTGCGTGACATGATTGTCATGCCGGAGATGATTGGTAAAACAATCGAGATTTACAACGGCAAGGAATTCATAAAAGTTGAGTTCCAGCCCGAGTCGGTTTTCCGCTACCTCGGTGAATTTGCATTGACGAGACATAAGGTCACCCATGGTTCCGCTGGTATCGGTGCAACAAGGGGCAGCAAATACGTACCGCTGAAGTGATGGAAATGGCACGCATTAATTATTCCAAAAAGGTTGAAGGAGATAACATTGCAAAAGGGAAGGCAAATGAGCTTTCCCAGTCTCCCAAGCACTCTATTGAGATTGCCAACTTCATCCGGCACCAGCGCGTGAATGACGCGATCGCGTACCTGAACCAAGTGATTGTACTCAAAAAGGCAATCCCATTCCGGCGTTTCAACAGCAATGTTGCACACAAGCGCGGACTTCCGGGCAACTGGGATGCAGGCCGGTATCCGGTCAAGGCATCAAAAGCATACATACGGATCCTTGAATCGGTCAANNGGCCGGTACCCGGTCAAGGCATCCAGGGAATACATCCGGCTTCTTGAATCGGTCAAGAAGAATGCTGAATACATCGGCCTTGACCCGGAGAACTTGGAAATTATCCACGTCACTGCAAACCGCGGACGCTCCCAGAAATCCTTCTTCCCCCGTGCAATGGGAAGGGCATCACCGAAAGCCAGGGAAACCGTAAACATCGAGATTATTGTTCGTGAGGTGGCATAATGGCCGTCGAGAAGAAATTCATATCAGAAGGTGTGCGAAAAGCCCGCGTTGAGAAGTACCTTTCAAAGGAACTCAAGCGTGCAGGATACGGCGGTATGGATATTGCCCGTACACCCCTTGGCACACAGGTAACCATCTTTGCGGAGAAACCCGGTATTGTGATTGGAAAGGGCGGTAAACTCGTCCACCAGCTGACCCAGGACCTTGCCCAGAACTATGGTGTGGAGTCCCCGCAGATTGAAGTCCAGCAGGTTACAAACCCCAGTTTCAACGCCCAGATCATGGCCGAACGGCTTGCAAATGCCCTTGAGCGGGGCTGGTATTTCCGCAAGGCAGGATCAAGCATTATGCGCCGTGTCATGGAATCCGGTGCACTGGGCTGTGAGGTCATTATCGCCGGAAAACTTACCGGTGCACGTGCCCGGACCCAGAAGTTTACCGAAGGTTACATCAAACACTGCGGTGAACCCAGCAACACAATCGTTGTGAAAGGCTACGCCGTGGCAATCAAGAAGCTTGGTGTTATCGGTGTGCAGGTCAAGATCGTGCCCGCAGACGCAAAAATGCCCGACCACTTCACGATTATCGAGCAGGAAAAGAAGCGGGCGGAACCAAAGGCAACCGTTACCGATATCGGTGATACCGAAGAGCCCGCCCTTCCTGATGAGGAATCTGTTGAGGTGCGGTAATGGCGATATTCAGAGCACGGGATGTCCAGCAGCTTTCTGATGTCGAACTGCAGGAACAGATGGGAAAACTCCAGATGGAGCTTGTCCAGCACTACGGGAAAGTCAGTGCCGGCGGTGCCACGGAAAACCCCGGACACATCCGCGAACTCCGGCGCACCATCGCCCGGATGCTG
>PNBP01000178.1 GCA_003136075.1 Methanoregula sp.
CCACGGAGCGGGTTGACACCGACACCCGGGCGTCCAATGTTACCCGTGAGCAGCGAGAGGTTGCCCATCGAACGGACATTGTCGGTACCGGTAGTAAGCTCGGTGATACCGAGGCAGTAGATGATGACTGCGTTCTTTGCATTCGCATACTGGCGGGCAAACTCCTTGACCTTCTCNNGGCATCGGCATACTTCTCAACAGTCTTCCTGAGGTCCTCAAAGCCCTTGGTACGCTTGGCGATGAACTCCTTGTCTTCGAGGCCTTCCTTGATGATCCAATACATCATGGAGTTGGCGAGCGCAATGTGGGTCGACGGATTGAACCGGATCCATTCATCTGCAATCCGTGCTGTTGCACTTAACCGCGGGTCAACGACAATGACCTTAACTCCCTTCTTCTTGGCCTGCATGACGCGGCGCCCGGCAAGCGGGTGGGCCTCGACTGCATTGGAACCCCACATGACGATCAGGTCTGAGTTCAGGACATCTTCGAACGGGTTGGTAGCTGCACCGGACCCGAAGGAGAGGGAGAGACCGGCAACCGAAGGCCCGTGGCAGATACGCGCACAGTTGTCGATATTGTTGGTCTTGAAGGCACACCGTGCCCACTTCTGCAGGGCGTAGCAGTCCTCGTTGACGGTACGGCACGAGGTCTGGAAACCGAGGGACTTGGGGCCGAACGTGTTGGATATTTCCGAGAATTTCTTCGTAATCAGGTCAATGGCTTCGTCCCACGAGGCTTCCTCGAACTTGTCGCCCTTCTTGATCAGGGGTTTCGTAAGCCGTCCCGGCTTCTGGACCGATTCCCAGCAGGTCGCACCCTTGGGGCAGAGCTTGCCTTCGTTGATAGGGGACCGCTTGTACGGTTCGACACCAACGAGGGTATTACCCTTGACCACAAGGTTAAGACCACATCCTACACCGCAATACGGGCAGGTTGTTGGTACATATTTTAATAAAGATTTGTCATCACTCATGAACAATCACCATTTTTTAAACAACATTACCATAATTACTAAATTTTTAGATTTGTTAATAAGTTTTATAAATTATCTTTTTACTACTCCCCTATTAAATGTTCTGAAATTTATCTGAGAAATGATGATTAAGGGTGGGTGAATCATAAACGGCCAAACCAACAAAAGATTGGGTGAGCAAAAAGATCGATTTTGATCCCACGAAATTATTCCGGACAGTCCGGGGATACGTTTGAGAGATGATAATTCATTTGCATGCGCATTTCATAAGATAATGGATTCTGGCTAACAAGAACAAATTGTTTATTTCATGTTTACAAATAGATCCCTATGACCGCACAAGATCCTCCCAATTCTCCACAAACATTCACTACCCGAATGCAGACCTGCGGTGTCAATGAACGGCTCAGGGACTATATTACGAGGTGCGTCGCGTTTCACACATCTCCGGCACCCGGATTGATTATTGGGGCATTTATGACGGATTATGCACTGGAACTGCTGGGTGCAGTCCCAGGTGAGAAACTGTTTGCAGTCTGCGAAACGCCAAAATGCCTTCCGGACGCACCCCAGGTCATCGCAAACTGCACTACCGGGAATAACCGGCTCAAAGTCCTGCCCATAGGTAAGTTTGCCCTGACAGTAAACAGGGCTTCTGACAACCCGACATCTGAAGGTGTTCGGGTATATATCGACAGGGAAAAACTCAAAAAATTCCCGGTCATCGATATCTGGTACGCGAACAACCCGAAATTCGATAAACATTCCATGGGTCTCCTCCTCCAAGAAGAAATTTTCCGGAACGGCCGGGATATCCTGTCCACGGAACGGGTGAGAGTACCGGTCAGGCAAAAACAGAAATGGAAACCGGTGGACTGCCCGTCCTGTGGAGAGAGCATACCGGATTATATGATACTCGATGGAAAATGCGGGGCATGTGGCTCAATGAATTATTACGAAAAAATTGACAAATAAATCCCATTTTTAAAAATTATATGATAGGACGACTCAGCCGGTCCTGAATAGGGCAGACCATGTTCATTGATCATTTTTTTGAGATTTGTATCTTCCCCTTTGTGTATTTTGTGCTGATAAAAAGTCACTATCATATGCAGGACAAAAATACAAAAATAATACCGGATATCAGCCCGGTAAGAAAAAACGGGATGGGATAATTCAAGCAGTCTGACCGGTCGCCGGCTTCCCGGTTGTGTCCGGTGACTGGCAAACCGGTTTTTTTACCCAGATAAGATTATCCCCGTCAAATGCGAATAAGACCATCGTAAAAATCTTTATTCCTCCGGAGAGACCGGTCGTATCTGCTCCCCGGGGAGCGATAATCGCAACCTTGGGGTTTACCCTTCCCCCGTATGGAGAAAATTCAGACGTCATAAGATCGGGAATTATTTCCGGTGATACTTCTTTTTTGAAGGTTACAAAGATGTTTGCCGTCTCTGGTTCTCCATTTACCCGGCGTGACAGGTGAAAAAACGTATCATACCCGGTTCCCTTTTTACCCGGTGTTATTTTCCAGCCATCATACCCTGAATAGATTCGTTTGATCTCCTGCAGCACGAAATCGTGCATGATGTCACTACTAATTCCCATATACGATCAATTAACTTCCATTTTAGTAAAATAAAAATACTCCGTAAATGACTGGATAACTATTCGATCGGGAACTTACTGAATTGTGCAGCGATAAGCATTTTAATAGTAATACTCTGTTTTTAGATCTTCTGCTCCGATGTAAATTTTTATTTTGTTAATAAGAAATATTTAACAGAATGATTATATTAACAAATTGCTAATAATATCATGCCCTTGGTTGGGCGTGAAAGGTAAGTCTCAGGAATAAACTCCACATTCCTCATCGTTGCCACGAAACGAGACCACCTCCTTTCTTTTTTCTTTTCTGAATCGAATGTAAATAATAATGTCCGGGTATACTGCTAGTTTAACACCCGATTTATTTTAAAATTTATATCGAAAAAATGGGTAAATTTTCAGTGCCCAACATGCATCTGGAAAAAGGAGATGCTACTACTAAACAGTCATTTCACCAATGAATGAACTGTTTTTGGTTGTCATCGCTCTGTGGGAGTGGCCAGAGCGGCGGGGGCGGAGGCATTGCAAAAGCCCAAAGAAGCGTCTACTTGCTGCGTTTGGGCCGAAAAATACACTGATAGAATATTGATTTTAGGTGTTAAAATGGCATATTACTTTAATGTCTTTGCTGATATCAGTGAAATAACATCCAACATCTTCTTTGGCCGGTTCGGGACACCAGGTATTGACCGGATCTTTGATGAATTGCCGATAGCCAACAACGATCCACTCCTCACGGTACTCTCTTCACCAAATGTTTATGATGTGTGTGTGTTTCAATCACTTGCCGGTGACAGACCATGGCAAAAAAGATCCCGACCACAAACCCGGGAGTCCCGGTTTCGGATATCCAGAATTCCCTTACCGCGGGACAACGCGGCCCGGTCCTCCTGCAGGACGTCCACCTCATCGAAAAACTCGCGCATTTTGACCGGGAGAAAATTCCCAAAAGGGTTGTGGAGTAATCCAGCGATGATCCTTACAGCCCTAAAACAGGGGTTTTTTCGATCGAACCCAGGGTACCACGATCCGGCCTGAGATCGGCTCACCAAAAGGCGCTGTTAGCGTACCTTTTTGAGTCTGAAAAGTGCCGGATTCCGCCAAACGGAGCACATTCTGACGTTTCCCAAAATATGTGTGCCGGAATTCAGCGGATTTGTGCCGGAATAGGGGGCATGACACCTGCCAGCGGAGGGGGTCTCCGACGGAGAAACAGGTTTGCGGGAGAGCAGGTCTTCCAAGGGTCATGGACCAGTATAAACCAACCCCCAAAACAGGGGTTTTTTTCATTTACCCATAGTCAGGGTCGATATGAGATGAGATCGGCTGTCCGGAAGCGCCTATGAGGGGATATTTTTAAAGCCTTTTCACACTGATCCAGGCCAAACGGGGGCCAATACGCGCATATCATAAAACACACTGCCTGTTTTTTGCGATTTGGCCTGTCAACGGTAATTCAAGCGTCAGAAAGAGGCAATCAAAGGCTGAAATGAACCCGGATTTATCCCCCGACATTGGAGGGGTAGGGAGACCATGGATCCGACAGTGACATATCCCAGGATCAGAGCAGTTTTTGTACCCGTTTCCGGATAACCCCGTATCCTGCCGATACAGATCTTCCTAATCCAAGATAATCCGGTATGAAAAATGGCAGGGAAAATTTTCCAGAGAGAGTGATGACGCTGGCACCATCTATCCGTTCCTTCTGGAAATGCATATTGATGTCAGCGGTTACTGGTCCGGGAACAGTATATCCCAAAGATTTTGAGAGCGTGAGTATATTTCCGACAAGCATCGTGCGGATAAACGCGTCCCGCTCTTCCTTTCCTTTCAGCAAATAGAATTTCCGGTTATTTTCCTGGCTGAACGGGAGCCAGGGAGTGATAAACTCGTACGACTGTTTTATACTGGAAACGCCAAACTCTTCTTCCTGGAGGGCGGGTGACTTCTCACGGATAGTGCAGGTATTTTCTGCTATGCCAATCTCATCGTAATGATCTGACCAGTGTTTCAAAAATTCCGCACCTTCATTGATTCCCATCACCATAAGCGTGTTTTTGATCTGCCGGCACTGGACGACCGGGTAGCGATGGATAAATCCAGCTGCATTTTCCTGGTGCAAAAGCAGGAACTCTGCCAGATCCCGTAAAAGGAATGCCCGAAGATCATTAAGAGAAAACATGACCGGATTTTTCGGTTCAAGAGTAAGGGAAAAAGTTCTGATTATCATGGAATTTTTAGTGCCCGAATGATCCGGGCATAAGGCTACCTGTTATATTCTTGGTATATTCATCCAGTGTTTGTTGGGATGAATGGATAATGGTGTGCTTTTTTGTAAAGATTGTCTTTGGATAAAAACGTACGCAGAATATATAAGGTGGATACAAAAAAACCGAATCATCATTTCATTTTGACGGCTGAAAAAAAGATAAATCCTGAATTATTTTTTCAGGAACGCATTGAAAATCTGGTCAACGACTGCAACACTCCGGTCCTTCATACCATACCAGAACGTGATAGCAATTGCAGCTCCAAGACCAATGCCTAGACCCCATGCAATCGGTGTAACAAACGTGTAGATGATCGTGAGATCAAGCATCAATTGCGAGAGCCCGAGAACAACAACAACGAAATACAAAAAGATCCGCAGGAGAACCAGTACCGGCGAGATCAGCTCGATATCAGCGGTGCTGTAAAATTTGTTCAGGAAGTCAACGAAATAATCGATGAGGATGAAACCGACAACGATGAGCGCAACAAACGCGACAATATGAGGGATGTATTCAACAATGGAGGTCATCAGGTTGCTCAAATGCTCTAGTTTCAATAGGTCGACTGCGGCAATAATGGCAATCAGATAGACCACAAGCCTGACTAGGACATCCCCAAGATATCCTATCGTGACGCCGGACTTTTTTACTGAACCGGCGAATTCCGTGTTGCTGATGATCGTCTGTTCAGCAATTTTATCCAGCACGATCCTGACTGCCTTTCCAAGCAGCCTGCCGACAATCCAGCCGATGATCAAAATTAACAATGCACCAAGAATAACAGGAAGGCTTGCACCGAGCGTGGTGTACCATCCAGAAACAAAACTGTTTGCTACAACATCCATACTATTCCTCACTTTTCATAGCGGGACTGCTATGTACTCAAACTATACGATATGTCACTATAAAAATATTACTCTTATTGATTATACATACTTACCATCAAAAAGAATTATAAATGCCGCACACTATACATAAAACATGTCAAAAGACTGTTGTTCACATGATGCAGGATTACCAGCAGGAACTGTCTGCAATTAAAGAAGCACTCAAGAAGATTCCGTCAGGGATGAGTGTAACCGNNCAATAAGAATAAAAATACCATCGGCCGGTACCTCGACATCCTGCTCATCTCCGGGCAGGTTGATATGCGCACGTACGGGATGGCAAAAGTATTCACGCTCTCGGAACGTGTCCCGCTCTCGGCTATGCTCTCCTATTCAAACGAGATGATCATGCTCCTTGATGGCGAATCGCGGATCATCGAGATCAATGATAACTTTTTGGACCTCCTGCAGCTCTCCCGGCAGGAGACAATCGGCAAGAATCTTGCATTTATCAGCCCTCCCGAAGTGGATGTTCACGAACTCCTTGCAATGTTAAAAGATGGCTTTGAAAAAAAAGAGCACATTATAACATTCCAAGTTAAAGATGGCAGTGAGCGTATCTTCAAACAGAAATCCGTGCCATCGGTTTTTGATGATGGCGGTAAAGGCATAACAATTATTTTAGAAGATATCACCGATACGGTCCATGCTGAGCGGGAGATCCGGGAGAGCGAAGAACGGTTCCGGATGATGGCCGAAAATATTCAGGATGGGCTCATTATCATGGAAAATGACAAGCAAGTGTTTGTCAACCAGCGGATAGCGGAGATGACCGGATATTCCTTTGAGGAAGTTTGGGACATGGGACCGCTTGCCATGATTGCGCCGGAATGCCGGGCAATGGTGCAGGAGCAGATCCAGAACCTGGAGAATCATAAGGATATGCCCGGAGATCTCCAGATGTGGATCATCTCCAAAGAGGGAAAACGCCGGTTTGTGTACGCCCGCCTCACATACGTCCAACACATAAATACCCGGTATATCTTTATTATCCTGACCGATCTCACAGAACTCAAAGAAAAAGAGGCGGCTTTGCTGGAGAGCGAACAGCGGTTCCGGATGATGGCCGAGAATATGCAGGATGGGCTTGTGATCGTAGAAGATGGGAACTTTGTTTTTGCCAACCAGAAACTAGCAGAAATCACCGGGTATTCGATTGCAGAACTTCAGTCGATGCGACCAACGGATATTGTCTCGCCCGAAGATATGGCACGTATAGATTCGATTATCACAAACGTCGATAAAGACCTGCCAGCTCCTGATGAACACACGATCTGGATTAACCGCAAGGACAAAACGCGACGGTGCATCCTCACGCGAGTGAGCAAGGCGCTCCAGGGTAAGACAGTCAGCATGTACGTCACGATGACTGATATCACGGATTCTGCCGAGCGTGAACGGGCGCTCAGGGACCGGATTGCATCCCTTCAGCAGCTTCTTACGTAAAATTCGGGAAACCTCCCGGAGATTTCCATTCCTTTTTGAATAATTTCCTGTTCCGAACCATTTTTCCGTGCAGTCCTGGATCTTTTTTGACNNTTTGACGATCGCAGATATTGTTGTAATTTTTCTTTGTGATCTTTCCGTTGCATCTCCGCGCTTATGGTAATGGAATTGGGTCAAACTGCATCACATTTTTTATTTATCGTACTTATGTATAATCATTAAGAAATAAGTTTATATGCTATAGATCTCAACGTATACCAACCAATTCTTTCGAGAATAACGAGGAATATTGATGAATTCAGTTCAGAATACACCCAGAAACTACTATCACCATAACAGGACACCGGCTTACCATCCATCCACGCACCATAACTGGTTGTGGTACGCCTGCCTTGTCGCCATAGCGATCGCTTTTATTGTTATCTCCCCGGCAATGGCAGGAACAAAATATATGGCAGGAAGTCCGGAACTGACGGCCTATATCTCCGGCACCAACGAGTTTGGTCCAGGGGATACAGTACCGCTCACAGTCATCATCGAAAACAAAGGCATCAATGAGTTCAAGTTCGTCCAGTCAGGAATTGTAGATCGTGAAGATCTTCCCAATACCGCAAAATTTCTCAAGGTGTCACTTGATGCCGGAATGGCACCGATCACGGTCAAATCTGATCCCCAGATGATTGGGGATGTTAAATCCAGCACGACGGGCACAAGTGAGTTTACGATCAAAATCCTCACCGATGCACCCGCAGGCACGTATAACCTTCCCTTAACTCTTGACTATACCTACCTATATGAAGCAGACCAGTACGGATCGGATACAATCCAGTACTATTACAAATATATCCATGAGAACGTCAGCCTTCCCATCACGATTAAAAAGGAAGTAAAAGTGGAGGTACTCTCCGCCAAAGTGGAACACCTCAATGCCGGCACGGAGGGCTTTGTCACGCTGGAAGTCAAAAACATTGGCCACGAGGACGGGGAAAAAGCAGTTCTCAAAATTTTCCGCGATGATAACAGCCCGATAGTCCCCAAAACAAGCAGTGTCTATATCGGCGATTTCCCTGCTGGCGAAACCGTGAGCAGCCAGTTCAAGGTCTCAGTGGCGGATGATGCAGAAGAACAGGTGTATCCGCTTGATCTGTATGTGGAGTATGAGAACACGGAGGGGGACACGGTTTCATCAGATTCCGAAACCATCGGTTTGCCCGTGGGAAAGAAGGTCTCGTTTGTAGTTTCCTCAATGTCTACTGAGATTATGCCCGGTCAGAAAAAGGTAATTGGCGTCGTATATACGAATACCGGCGGTGCACCTGCGTATAATGCTCAGGCACGCATCAGTGCGGTTGATCCGTTTACAACTAACGATGACACTGCATTCTTAGGCACACTCGCTCCTGGAGAGAGTAAAGAAGCGGCATTTGAAATTTCAACTGACAAAACAGCGACAATCAAAGAGTACGGAATCGATTCCGAGATACGGTTCCGCGATGCGCTAGATAACACGATTGTCTCCGATCCGATGAAAGTCCGTATTGATGTGGTACCTGATACGAGCATGAGTGATCTGCTCAGCAACCGGTTTATTCAATGTTGTATTGTCGCCATCATCATCGTTGTCAGCTACCTGATCTACCGCAGGAAAATAATCGCTCAGTAATCAGGGATGCATATGTCAGAATTATATTTTTTATACCGGCACCAAGCGTGGGATCATAGTACTGAGAGGAATTATCCCACAATTATACTGCCTAAACTTTTTTTCCAACAGGACACGCGAGGATTTCCATGATAGACCTGATATTTAGAAAACTTGCACAGGCTATCAACCGCCATCCCCGGCTCATTGCCGGAATTATCGGTCTTGTCTTTATTATTGCAATCTTTGGTGTGACGCTCATCACCATGGATACCTCGTACAATACGTACTTGGACAAGGACTCCCCGCAGGGTATCCTCAACAACCACTATACTGACACGTTCTCATCAAATGTACTCATCCTTATTGTCGAAACAAACGATCCGCTCAACCCGGAAACGCTCACGTATCTTGATACTCTTGAAGGGGATATCCGCCAGCAGCAGAATGTTGAATCCTGCATGGGTATTGCAGATATCTTAAAAAGCGGCAATGGCGGTGTTCTGCCCCAGTCCAAAGGAGAAATCGACAATATTGTTTCCCAACTGCCTCCTGAGGTCAAAGACACTGCCGTCCCGTCCAATGTCCTGACATTAGTCCAGATCACGCTCTCGCAAGGGTTGTCTGACGATGCAAAGACTGCAGCTTTAAACAACGTAGAATCTCTTATAGCACATGACAACCCGCCACCCGGTACAAAGATCTCGGTTTCAGGAAGTCCGGCTTTTTCTGCACAGATGAAGTCTGCGATGAGCTCATCGATGGGTGTCCTCATTGGAGGTGCGATGATCCTGATGGTCATTGTCATGGGAATTCTCTTTTCCTACGTAAGTCACCGGTTCCTGCCGGTCCTCTTTGTTGGGATCGGACTCACGACCGCATTGGGTTCCATGGGCATTGCCGGTATCCAGCTCAACATGGCGGTGCTCGGTGCCTTTCCGGTCATGATCGGTCTTGGGATTGATTACGGGATCCAGTTCCATGCACGGCTTGATGAAGAAGCCCGGAAAGGTTCCCTTGATGACGCGATTTTCATGACCGTGACCCGCACCGGGCCGGCCGTGATGTACGCGATGCTTGCCACCTGCACAGGGTTTCTGGCAATGTTTGTCTCGACGGTTCCCATGATCCGCTCGTTTGGACTTGTCGCCATCATCGGCGTGATGAGCTGTTATATCATCGCTCTTATCGGAATCCCGACAATCGCACATCTCATCCACTACACGCCAAAGAAAAAGATGCCCGAAGTCTGCTATGCGGTAGGTGAGGATGCATGTGATTTTATCCCGTCTCCTGTAAACAGGGCAAAAAATGGCAGCAACAAGAGAAAGAGCTCATGGTCTTACGGCCAGTTCCTGACCGACATATCTGTAAAAATTGCAAAAAATCCTATCCCCATTCTCCTGATAGGCGGAATGATTGCGCTCGTAGGCTTCTCCATTGATCCCCAGATCCCGATTGAAACCAGCGAGAACAGTTTTGTTCCCAGTGACATGCCGGCCAAAGTCCAGATGGATAAAGTGACCCGGATTCTTGGTTCTACAAGTACGGCTGATTTCATCATCCAGGGAAATCGTGTCACCGATCTCGATACGGTGCAATGGATGCAGCAGTTCCAAGAATATGAACTCTCCCGTCATATGGAGCTCACCGGTGCGACAAGCATTGTCACCTACATTCTTGCCTATAACGGCGGGGTCATGCCAGAAACACAGAGCGGGCTCAATGCAGTGCTCGCAAAAATTCCCGCAGATGTCAAAAAACCTTACCTGAGCGGATCCATGGAAGGGGTTATCCGGTTCAATACCATCGATCTCGAAATGGCAACTCAGGACTCACTCAAGAAGCAGATGGAAAAGGATATCACATTCCTCCAGCCTCCCCCGGGAATAACGCTGGCACCGGTAGGAACGTTTGATATCTTCACATCACTCATCTCCGGTCTTACCTCTTCAAAGGAGGAGATGACCTACCTCGGGTTTATCCTCGTCTTTGTCTTTCTTGCACTCGTGTACCGGCATATCCATGCTGTGTCCCCCCTCGTACCGATCATCCTGATTGTCGGCTGGAACGCGGTGGCGATGTACGCGATGGGTATCGCCTATACGCCGCTGACGGCAACCCTCGGTTCGATGGCGATTGGCGTTGCGGCCGAATACACGATCCTCGTCATGGAGCGGTACACGGAAGAGGAGGAGCGGTTGCATGACCATATCGCCGCCATCCAGGAGAGCGTCAGCAAGATTGGCACCGCAATTACCGTGTCTGGGCTTGCGACATTCTTTGGGTTCTCTGCCCTCTGCCTTGCAAGCTTCCCCATCATCAGCAACTTCGGGGTGACGACGTTGATCGCCGTTGGTTTCTCGCTTATCGGTGCGATTTTTATCATGCCTGCCGTGCTCTCGCTGATGGGACAGCTCACTGAATGGCTGGATAAACGGAAGAAAATTACCCCTCATAATCTGGCACGTATTGACGCGGTAGAAAATTTCGAGCAAATGGAAAAAAATACCTAAAGAGAAGGCTGTTCAGATGAAACAATGTACATGGTTAATCCTCCTGGTACTGGTTGCTGCCTGCTGCAGCATGCCGGCGATGGGGGCAATAAAATATTTTGGGGGAACCCCCCAGATGACCGCATATGTAACCGGTTTTTCTGAATTTTCCCCGGGCGAGGACGCCACGATCACCGTGATGATACAAAACAGTGGCGTGGATATAATGAAATTTACCAATTCGGGAACCCTCCAGCCGGATGATCTCCCGACAACCGCAAAACAATTAACTGCATCATTGGCAGCCAATGGAGCTCCTCTCATTATCAAAACAGATGCCCAGATGGCAGGAGATCTCACAAGCCCTGATACGATAACCCTCCGGTTCAATGCAAAGATTCTCTCAAACGCCACAATCGGGGAATACCAGATCCCACTAACCCTCAAGTACAAATATCTTAAGGTGCAGAATCAGGAGGCCGGTGACAGTCTCCAGTTCCTGTACAATAATGTAACCGATACCCTGCCCATCACAGTAAAAATTAAAAAACAGGTGAAAATCAACATGCTGGATGTGGTTCCCGAAAACATTAATGCAGGCACGGAAGGCTACCTGAACCTGACGATAAAGAATATCGGATCAGAAGCCGGAAAGAAAGCGACTGTTAAGATTACGAGAAACGGTATGAGCCCGGTGATCCCAACGGACAGCATGGTATTTATTGGGGATTTTCCGTTAAATGGGGTCATCAATTGCCGGTACAAGGTTGCAATTTCAAATGATGCAGAGCAGCAGACCTACCCGCTCAATGTTGCTGTCTCATATGAAAATGATGAAGGAGATCAGGTAACTTCAGCAACTGAAACCATCGGGGTCCCGGTTGGGGGCAAGATTAGTTTTGCCGTCACTTCTCCCCCAGCTACCCTTTATCCTGGTGATACCTCCGTTGTCATAGTCGTTTACCAGAATATTGGGACAAGCACGGCATACAATGCACAAGCCCAACTCAACGCAGTCGATCCTTTTTCAAGTAACGATAACGGCGCAATTCTCGGGAGTATAAAACCCGGGGAATTTGCAACCGCCAGATATAGTTTGAGTGCAAATGGTCAGGCCGTATCAAAAACGTATGCTCTTGATACGAAAATCCGGTACCGGGATTCACTCGATAACAGCCAGGTCTCTGATATGTTCAAGGCTGACGTTCAGGTAGTTTCCCGCCCCTCTGGTCCGGCAATGCTGATGGTGCCCGCCATGGTATTGATCGCCGCAATTCTTGTTGGGGCCGGTTACTACGTGTTTGCCAAAAGAAAGAAGATGTGATGCACGGGTGAGAACAGAATCTCTTTTCACGATCTCATATATTGCTGGTTCATCCAGCACCCTCGATTTTATGAGAGGGGGGACTCATATGGCAAACACCGATACACTGCGATTGATGCAGCCGTCCCAGGATTATCGCACGCTCCCACCCGTTCTTGACGATCACCGGATAACGGGGAAGAAGCACGGGCATGGCTTCTGGCACACCATACCGATTTGATCGTTTCCGAATACGACCTGCCGGGGATGCACGGTATGGATCTGCTAGAGGCCTTGAGAAATGAGGAAAACACCCTGCCATTTATTTTTTTCACTAAGAATACGTCCCCGCTTGTCCGGTACAAAGCCCATCAGATGTGTGTTTTAGGTTTTATCGTTCGGGAGGGGACCGGGAAAAAATCGATCATACAGCTGATGCGGTTATTGAACTGGTCGGAACGGGACCGCTAAAACGAAAACAGGTGATCCGTCATGAAGTAAAAAGATCTCTGGTACCAGAAACGTCAGACCCTTGAAAATTCGATCACGGATAGCATCTATCCGGTTCGTGGAAACAGAATCATGATGCCACATAAACTTGGCTTCACCCTCTCGAAACTTTCCACAACAGGCCATAATTTCCGTGATCCTGGGGACGAAATTTTTGGTGTTGAGGTCCGACTCGTTGTGAGGTCTTTAAAGAAAGGATACAATGGTCCTGTGGGTATGATGCGGCATTTGCGGCTGCATCGTTTCCTCACATGTTCGCATACGATACCTATTTTGTAAATCCTGTCACAACTAGTACGCATGGGTTCTTGTGTCCACCGGATCGAAGTTCATTATCGATCAGATCCCCGGTTGAAAACCCGGACCGACAGGATACGCTCGCTGGGTTTTCCTGTCGACGAAATACATCTCATCGATGTCTATTCCATCGCGACCGGTTCACGGGATTTTACCCATGACGAACTCGCAGAGATCGGTGCGCAACTCATCAATCCCGTGGTGCAGGAATTTGCCCTCGATGAAGCGACACATGCCTTGTTCGATTACGCAATCGAAGTCGGATTTCTGCCGGGAGTGACGGACAATATTGGCACGACCGCACAACAGACCATTGAAGATTATTTCTCGTTTACCTTCGACGAGGATGACGCAGTCTATACTTCACAGCTTTTTTTTGTTCGCGGAAAACTGTCCCCCGAATCTTTGCAGAAACTTGCAACAACACTGGCAAATCCTCTGGTGAACCGGGTACACATAAAAACCCGTCAGGAATACGGGACAAAAGGGATGGATCCGGAAGTGCCCCGCGTCCACCTGCATGAACTGCCCACGGCAGAAATCGTGGACCTTGATCTCGACGATACTGAACTTGCACGGCTGGGAAAAGAGGGAATTGCCGATCCTGCGACGGGAGTGCGACGTGGCCCTCTTGCCCTTGACCTCGCCCAGCTCCATACANNCACGCGATCCGCGACTACTTCCGCACGCTCGGGCGCAAACCGACCGACATCGAGATCGAGTCGCTCGCCCAGACATGGAGCGAGCACTGCAAGCACACGATCTTTGCCTCTGCAATGGACGATGATGTCCCCCGCGGGCTCTACAAGACGTTCATCCAGGCAGCGACCAACAAGATCCGTGAAGAAAAAGGAAACAAGGATATCTGCGTGACGGTGTTTACCGATAACTCCGGCTCTATCGTCTTTGATGACACGTATCTTGTCACCCACAAGGTCGAGACGCATAATTCCCCGTCTGCCCTTGACCCGTTTGGCGGCGCACTTACCGGTATTGTAGGAGTGAACCGGGACACGATCGGGTTTGGGCTCGGTGCAAAGCCCTGCATTAATTTTTACGGGTACTGTGTCGGTGATCCTGACACGGACCCGGCATTGTTCCGGGGCAAAAACAAGTCAAACCCGATCCTTTCCCCGCGCCGGATCCTTGACGGTGTTGTCCATGGCGTGGGTGTCGGCGGCAACTGCTCGGGCATCCCGACGCCGCAGGGGTGGTGCTGGTTTGACCGCCGGTACGTGGGTAAACCGCTCGTATTTGCCGGGACTGTTGGCGTGATGCCACGTGAGCAGGCCGGACGGAAACTCTCCGAGAAAAAAGCACAGCCCGGCGATCTCATCGTGGTCGTGGGCGGGCGTGTGGGAAAAGACGGCATTCACGGTGCCACGTTCTCTTCTGAAGCCCTTGACCCGGCAAGCCCGGTTACCGCAGTCCAGATCGGTGACCCGATCACCCAGAAAAAACTCTCGGATGTGATTGTCAAGGAAGCCCGTGACCTTGGACTTTATACAAGCATCACCGACAACGGAGCTGGAGGAATTTCCTGCTCGGTCGCGGAGATGGCAAAGGAATGCAACGGCTGCCATGTGATCCTCGACCGCGTGCCGCTGAAATATCCCGGTATGGCGCCATGGGAGATCTGGATCTCCGAATCCCAGGAGAGGATGACACTTGCCGTTCCGCAACAGAGCCTCGATGCATTCATGGAACTGATGCAGCGCCGTGAAGTTGAAGCGACAGTGATTGGCACGTTTACTGATTCCGGCAGGTGCGTTGTTGAGTGTCACGGGCATGTCGTGATGGATATCGGTCTTGAATTCCTGCACGAAGGACTTCCCAAAAAGCACCTCAAAACCAGTTTTACCCCGGCAACATGGCCTGAACCGGCAACTCCCTGCCCGTCACGGCTTGACGTAACCATGCTTGCGATGCTCCAGCGCAAAAATCTCTGTTCCAAGGAATTCATCTCAATCCAGTATGACCATACCGTCCAGGGCGGACATGTGCTTGGCCCGGTACAGGGCAAAGGCAGGATGCAGGCGACAACGACCCTCACGAAAGTTGTGCAGGGCTCACCAAAAGGCGTCGGTCTGTCGCAGGGGTTGTTTCCCTCCTATTCAGAGATTGATCCGTATCGCATGGCCGGTGCTGCGATCGATACCGCTATCCGGGGGTTGATCGCGATTGGCATCCCGCTTGACACAATCGCGATTCTTGACAATCGCTGCTGGTGCTCATCGGACGACCCAAAACGCCTCGGACAACTTAAACGTGCTGCCCAGGGCTGTTATGATTACGCCACCGGGTTTGGCACGCCGTTTATCTCCGGTAAGGACAGCATGTTCAATGATTTCTCCGGCTTTGACGCGGAGAGCAACCCGGTCAAGGTGTCTGTCCCGCCGACCCTGCTCATCTCGTCCATCGGGATCCACCCTGATGTGGCCCGTTCGGTTTCTCTGGATGCAAAGATTGCCGGTGATCTGGTGTACGTGATTGGAGAAACATTGGAGGAGCTTGGGGGGTCAGAATATTTTGCACATCTGGATGCGACCGGGAATACCGTTCCTGCCCTTGATGTGCAGCAGGTCATTTCCCGCTACCGGAAACTGACAGATGCGATTCGTCATGAACTGGTGGCGTCAGCATACCCGGTCCATCACGGGGGACTTGTATGCGCCCTCGCAGCAGTTGCTATTGCCGGCAGGCTTGGCATGGATATTACGATTCATCCAACGATGCGCCCGGATTACTACCTCTTCTCAGAATCCCTTGGCCGGTTTGTCGTCACGGTATCGCTGGATAACAAAGCGGCATTTGAACGCATTATGGGACCGGATGCGATGATACTTGGCCGGGTCTGGGGCAAAAATATCCGGATCACCGGCGATACCCTGCTCCTTGACCTGCCGGTGGACAAACTTGAAACGGCATACAAAACGCCATTTAGGGAGTATTGATCATGGCTGCTTCACCTCACCACATGACCCAATCAGCAGCACGGTATTCACCTCCTGCTCCTGAAAGAATTCCTGATCGGGCACTTATTATGAGCGGCTTTGGGATCAACTCCGAGATGGAGACGCAGGAAGCACTCTCCCGCGCCGGAATGGATTCTGATATTGTTCATATCAATGACCTTATCGCGGGCAGAAAACACTTATCTGACTACCGGCTGCTCGTGTTCCCAGGCGGTTTTTCCTACGGGGATGATACCGGCGCCGGTAACGCGTATGCAAACCGGGTGCGCAACAATGTCTGGGACGACCTCGAGAAGTTCATGGACGGCGACAACCTTGTCCTTGGTATCTGCAACGGTTTTCAAATCCTTGCAAACCTTGGGCTTGTCCCGGCATTTGACAAAAAATATTGCCGGGATATTGCCCTGATGCCCAACCGTCGGGGGGTACTGGAATGCCGGTTTGTAACGTTAAAGCCCGTGGTTGACAACCTCTGGACGCGGGGCATCGGGCGTATTTATTGTCCGGTTGCCCACGGCGAGGGAAATTTCTATTGCTCACCGGAAACGCTCCAGCGGTTAAAACGCCAGAAGATGATCGCGTTTACGTACTGCAAAGAGGACATGAGCCCGGCAAACGGGGAGTACCCGTATAACCCTAATGGTTCGATGGAGGATATCGCCGGTATTACTTCTGCCGATGGCAAAGTGCTTGGGCTGATGCCACATCCGGAGCGGGCGATGGAATTTGTGAACCTGTACGACTGGCCGTACCGGAAAGAGCAGATGAAACGCGAAGGTGTGCCGATACCGGCAGAGTCGCTTAACATGCAGTTGTTTCGGAATGTTGTGGACAATTTCCGGTAATGCCGATAGTGATGCACTTCTTTTTAATTCTTGGATCTGCCTGTGGTGATACAGGTAACCCGTCGCTCGTGGGTTGCCTCCTCTTTTAGGAGAGAGAAGAAGCCTCCTCCTAATTGTTGCAGGGAGAAATTAGTGCCGGGAAATTTGAGGATTTTCCATGAAGATCGTGCCGTTCAGATATAATATGGGGGTTGAGACCCCCATANNCCGATGGGACGCCCCCGCGGCGAATTAATGACTGAAATATTTTAGGTGATTCATCATCTGGCGCCACCAAAATTTTTCATGCGCTTGATATTCCACACGAAATTAGCGCTAGATCAAAAAAATTTAGATTGTTTCATGAGGTTAAGTACTATAGCGTTATCACAATAGGGGGATGCCTAAGTGGCGGGGGCGAAGCCCCCAAGAACGTTTTCAAATTA
>PNBP01000158.1 GCA_003136075.1 Methanoregula sp.
TGTTGTGTGGCTGCCGGGGCTGCCTGCTTTTTGGCTACCTGTTTTGCGGGGGCTTCCTTCTTTGCTTCAGTTTTTTTAGCTGTTGATTTCTTCTTTTCAGCCATCATGACCACCTCACAGCACCTTCTGCAGGAATGACTCACAGCTGATCCCATGGAGGTCCAGCCCGAGGTCCTGCGGACTCATTCCCTGTGCCAGACCGAGCAGTTCTGCAAAGTGCAGTACGGGTAAATTGTAGCTTACGCCGAACTTCTCCTTAATCTCGATCTGACCGCGGTCAAACTGGAGCTGACAGAACGGGCAGATATCGGTGAGTGCATCCANNCACCAATAGCGGCGACGAGTTCTTCCATCCAGGTGGGGTGTTCGGTGTTCAGCATAACATCTTTCTCGAACTCCCGGTCCTTGTGGGGTTTTGTCAGGTGGCAGCCATAGTGGACGGCGATACGTGCACCTGTGAGCGGGTTTGTCACGCTGTCACGGACTTTGTCGACACCGATGAACTTATCATTATAGAGCAGTTCAGCAGTGTGGTAGACATTGATGGTGCCCTTATACTCCATGTCGATCTCTTTTAAGACCTCGTTCACGCCATCGCGGAGGTCCTTGTTGTGCTTGAGCTTGTGGTTAACTTCCCAGATCGACTTGTAGCAACCGTTGCAGACGAGGGCGATATCCATCTTCATCTGTTCTGCAAGGACAAGGTTTCGGGCTGCCATTGCACAGAACACGTTCAGGTCAATGGAACCGAATGCACCTGGTGCCGGGCAGCAGCTTGCACCCTTGAGGGGAACCAGCTCAACGCCAAGTTTTTTCATTGCCTTGATGGAAGCGGATTCAACACCCGGGTAACGGTTGGGGGCAATGCATCCAAGATAGAATGCAAATTTGTGTTTTGCTTCTGACATGGTATCTTAGCCCTCCCTTTCCTTGACGATCCGGTCGGAATTTGCCTTGAGCTGGTAATGGTCAAGGATCTTCTGGATACCTGTAATGTATTCCGGATACATGTGGGTGGTCGGCGGGTCGCGTAAGAGCCCGATCTTCTCGCGTGCGGCCCTGTTGACATCGTTGTTGGGCACACCGTGTCCGGTCTTATAGATAGACTGCACCGTCTTGAGGAAGTTCACCGGTATAATATCTCTCTTGAATGCGAGGTTCCTCATGGCCATGATGACATCAGTTGGTGCGATATCACGCGGGCACCGGTCTGTGCAGCTGTAGCAGGTAGTACAGAGCCAGAGATCTGGGTCGGTCAGTGCTTCGTTTTCAAGCCCGAGCACCGCTCTTCTCATGAATTTGCGGATGCGGTAGGTGCTTCGCGGGGCAGACGGGCATGATCCCGTGCAGGTACCACACTGGTAGCACATATGGGCAATGGTGCGTGAGATTCCTTCAACTCTTTTTGTGAAATCAGGAGTTGAATCATCTTTATAATATCGCTGGTCTTTGAGTTTTTTCTCCAGCGCTTCCGGGTAACCTTTTGTTCTTGCCATGGTACTCCCTCACGCCTTCTCCATCATTTTAAGTCCGACCTGTCCGGTGATTCCCTCTTTCACTTTCGAGGTTCTCCTGGTGAAGAGTTTTTCTTTGATTCTCTTGAACAGGTCTGTTTCCGTACCCTTCACGCGGATTCCTGTCCTCTGGAGAACAATAATATCCTCACCCGGGCAGGCATTCACACAGGCACCACACAGGATACAGTAATCCTTGTTCACGGCGATGGTCTTCTCGATCTCATGTCCCATTTCAGCCGCGGGCTTTGCAGAGGGGAGGTAGATCGCATTTGCCGGGCAGATCTCGGCACAGGTGGAGCAACCGCCGGGGCATTTCTCGGCATGGAACTCAATATCGCCTTCAAAAATTTTTTCGACCGTAATTGCTTCCGTCGGGCAGTTGCGTGAACACCATGTGCAGGTGCAGCAGTTATCCTGGATAATGCTGACTTTACCGTCAACTTTGTCAGAAATAACTTCACGCTCGACTGTGATACATTCTTCAGGGCAGGCCTCGACGCAGACCTTGCACGCGTCGCATTTGGTCTCGTCCCAGATCACGTCGCCTTCGACTTTGCCAGATTCAGCAGTNNGTGTTTCACTGTTATTGCCGGGCAGAGTGCACCGCAGAGACCACAGAGTGAACATTTCTCTTTATCAACGGTAAATGTGGTCTTGGTCTTGATCGATGTCTGACGATCTTTTGCACCGGCAACCGGTCCCTTATATGTCCCCTCATATGCGGGAACGTTGCGGTCAATAGCGTCACGTGGGCAGACCTCTTCGCAGATCGTGCACTTGACACACTTTTCGTCATCAATCTCTGCCTTCATGTCATACTGTGGGAATCCTTCTTTCTCAAGGATCGGGAGCCGCTCCTGATTGTCTACCTTCAGAGTTAATGCATTAAACGGGCACATAATTACGCATACGCCGCAGTACGAGCACTTCATCTCGTCGACATCAACCGGCGCTGCATAATTAATTGCACCACGCCTTGATGCACCGACGAGTCCGAGGACAATAGCCTCCTCCGGACATGACTCGACGCAGATACCGCATCCTGTGCAGGTCTCTGAATTAAGAATCAGGTTGTTCACGCTCTGAAGGAGCTTTTGCTCCATCACAACGTTGACACCATCCCTTTTTTTGGAATATTTTGGAAACAATGCCATGAAATAACCCTCACGCTGTTCGTTTATTGTACCTTTGCCTGTGCTCTGGTTTCCCAGGGCCCTGCCAGCCTGATAACATCGTGCGGGCATGCCTGGACACAAACGCCGCATCCGGCGCAGAGCTCACCTTTGAAGTCGAGAACGATTGACTTACCGTCCTTGACTTTGTAGATCTTTTCCTTGGATGAGGGATCTACCGTGTGAAGCTCAAGTGCGTCCACTGGGCACGCAACAACACAATTGTTACAACCGGTACAATGTTCCATGTTGATATGCACTGCAAATGTCATGATTTCACGCACCAGCTACAATGATCGATCCTAAAATCGACTATCAAAAGAGTGGAAGAAGAATGTAGATAAATGTTCTGAAATTGGTGTGCATAATCGAACAATTAATTGAAGTTTTTTACGTTTCCAATATAAACTATATAAATGTGTAAACTAATTTCACTTTATCTTTTTACCCATTTTTAATGCGCTCCATATAAAGTCAGATTAAATTAGAAAATTTATTCAATAAACATCAAGGTACTCTTGGTATACCGGAGGTTATGTTATGGAAATCAACGGCGTTACTATCGACAACACCTATGCTGAGGCATTCCCTACGTGGGTTTGCCGGGTGATAATTACCGCAGTTACGAATGACTGGGCACGCAAAGCGGCGACTGAAGCAACCGGATTTGCAACATCTGCAATCGGGTGCCCGTGCGAAGCCGGCATCGAGTGTGATATACCGGCATCTGAGACTCCCGATGGAAGACCGGGCGTTGCTATTCTTATCTGTGCCAGCAAGAAAAAACTCAAAGAACAGGTTGTTGAACGACTTGCAGAATGTATCCTGACTGCACCCACAACTGCGGTCTTCAACGGTATTACGGATGCCGAAGAGAAGATCCCGGTCAAACTCCACTTCTTTGGTGACGGATACGAGTACCAGAAGGAAGTCGGCGGCCGGAAGTGCTGGGTCATCCCCATTATGAACGGCGAGTATGTCGGTGAGGAGGAATTCGGCATTGTCAAGGGTGTTGCAGGAGGCAACTTCTTTGTGATGGGAGAGAACCAGATGGCTGCCCTCGTCGGAGCACAGGCAGCCTCTGATGCGATTGCCGATATGAAAGGTGTGATCACCAGTTTCCCGGGTGGTATCGTCGCAAGCGGCTCCAAGGTGGGCAGCCTGAAGTACAAGTTCATGGTTGCATCTACTAACGAGAAGTACTGCCCGACTCTTCGCGAGAAAGTTGCAGACTCAAAGATTCCGGCAGGTATCAAGGCAGTCTACGAGATCGTTATTGATGGTGTGGATGAGAAGAGCGTTGCAGCGGCGATGGGAGCCGGTGTCAAGGCAGCGGCAATGGTGCCGGGTGTGAAATTCATATCTGCAGGGAATTTTGGCGGTACGCTCGGACCCTATAAACTCGAACTCCACAAAGTTCTTTAATCATCTCCCTTTTTTATTTGCCGGTAAACGGTCGCTTTCAAACCGGATAGATCTCTATATATAGTGTTATTGCCGATTCTGTTGTTAACGAAAATTTCGGCGATAACATGATCACACTCACACCCGACGACGTGAAGAAGCGGTTTGGGCAGCTCTTCTCAAAGAAATTCCTCGTAATGGTTGACGAACGTTCAGGCATGGCAGAGATTATCGAACAGTGTCATGCCCGCGGCACTATTGAATGGGATGCGATGAACCGGCGCCGTGCCGGAGGTGCTGTCACCTCCTGCGATGTGGAAGGCAGTTCAATGACCATCCATGCAAAGCTCGGGAAACATCCCGTGAATTTTGGCGCTGCTTCTGATACCATTGGCGGACAGGCGCTGGAAGCCGTGAACGTCAACGGTGCTGAAGTCATCACTACCTGGATGGGCATTGCTGGTGCCGGTGTTGGTGTTGCTGCCTGCCTCCCTCAGGCTCCCGGTGTGATCCGGGCTGAATACCCGACCGAAGAAGACCTGAAAATTGGTGGTGCCCGCACAAACCGGGTTCATATCGTCTCGCCACGGTACGAGAAGGTCTGTTTTGGGATTGATGATACGGATACAAAAACAGAAGGCGCTACCTGGGTGATGGCGCTGAAGTGTGCACAGGCATGCACCATTGAAGGAGTCGAATTCCTGAACATGCGGTTGATCCAGCTCAATCCCGAGGTGCCGAATAAAACCACCAACTGCGTAGGGTCGGCACTGAATTTCGCAGTCCTTCCGGAAAAGGTTGTGGAACTGCAGCAATATATCCGCACATTTGTCGAAGGGCACACATTCTCACCGGATACCGGCATCGCATGCTATCGCGGGATCGGGTTTTCACAGAATTCTGCGGCATTCAAAGGTGTCAAGACTGATATCATGACACTTGTTCAGGCAGAAGGCGAGGCGCAAAAACTCGGAATAACATTCCTTGACCGGAACGGGAAAAAGGGACGTATCGGGGCTCTTGGTGCAGTATTGTGGGGCAACCGGGGAATAGAGGCAGCAGGTTTGTATGGAGAGCATATCTGAACCCTATATTATTCATTATCCGCAAATTGTCGCGGTTGCAGATGAGGATGCCTGCACGGTTGAACTTGTCGAATTTTTCGACTGTGTTGGTGGTGCAATGTGGTCGCAGCACCATTATGCAAAAAGCCCGCTGGTGGATTCAGTCCGGTGTGTCGGATCAACGATGCGCTACCTGCTTCATCCCGGGACGGTCGATCTCGCACTCGAAGGCTCACGGTTCCCGGCAGGTATTTCCGGAGTCGTGGTGGATGAGAGCGAGATTGTTATCTCGTATATCGGTATGGGTGGCGGTGGCGTGGGTGCGACTGCCTGCCGTTCGGATGCCAAGGGGGTTCTCCGTCACCGGTCGGATCCCGCCGGCGGGGGAAAAATTGCCAGTTCTACGATCTGGCTGCCCCGGCGGCAGCGGGTTCTTATCGGGGTAGATGATACGGACACTCCTGAAGAAGGAGCGACCTGGACCCTTGTCCATAATATATCAAAGGCGGTTGAAGATACACAGTCTGCATACCTGTCACATACGATTGTGCAGTTGTATCCGGTCGCTTACCGGACCAAGAACTGCGTGAGCCTCGTACTTGAGTTCGCTACAACAGAACCGGACCGCCTTATTGAGCAGTTCCACCATCTTCTTGAAAAGTATACATTGTCGGAAAAAACCGGTATGGCTGCATACACCGGCTTTACTCTATCTGATGCGCTGCTTGCGTACGGGCGGAAAGTGAAGCGGGGGGAAGTAGATAAGGACCTTTTTGGCAGTCTTCACGATGAAAAACTCCGGATCCTGATGGAGGGCAGAGGTATAACCGGGGCCGTTGCTGCCCTGCCATTTTACACCCGGTTTGACGAGGCGCTTGAATTATGCGATGGAAAGATCTGAAGGCAGACCTGCTTGCTGTTGGTTCTGCAAACCTGACCGGTGAACCGGCTGACCGGTATATCGCCCGGTCTACTGCCGGGCCGGGTGCCGGAGGAAGCGGTGCGATCTTTTTCTCTATGGGAACGCACCGGGTGAAGTTTGCCCTTAACCCCGCAAGCAGTATTGAGATTGCGCACCGGGGCGACGGTGTTGCAGACCTGTATTACCAGGGAAATCTCATTCCCGGGCGCCTTCTTGAACCGGGGCTTCACTGCCCGGAACAGGCATTCATCACAATAACAGAAAGTTGTATTTTCCGGTGCCGGTATTGCTCGGTTCCCCGGCTTTCCGGGAGGCGCAAGACTATTGAAGAGATTATGGCGCTGGTGGAATCTGTCCGCCATAAGGTGAATGCCATCTCAATCACCAGCGGTGTATCAGGCAGTATCGAAGAGGAAGAGGCATACGTGCTTGATGTGATCAGGCATCTTGACTTTTTTGAGCTTCCTATTGGAGTATCCATTTACCCGACAGAGCAGACCCCGGAGCGGCTCAAGGAGCTCGGGGTTGTTGAAGTGAAGTTCAACCTTGAAGCAGCGACGCTGGAACTTTTTGGTAAAATGTGCCCGGGCCTTGACTACGACCGGCTCTGGCAGGTCCTTGATACATCGGTGGAATTGTTCGGGAAAGGCAGGGTATTTTCCAATGTCATTATCGGTCTTGGGGAGACCGATGCAGAGATGGAAGCCTGTATTAAAAAACTCACTTCGCATGGCGTGATCCCGGTCCTGCGCCCACTCAACCCGGTGGCGGAACTTGCCGGCTGGCCTCGCCCTTCAGCGGAACGCTTAAAAAAACTGTATGCGATGCACGAACAGGCACTGGAAGCAGCGGAACTTGATACACGGCAGGCATTGACGATGTGCACGAACTGCGCCGGGTGTGACCTCGTGCCGGGGAAGGACTCATGAACGGCTGTGATGCGCTCGCTGAAGCGATTCTTACCTCTTCTGACCGGCAGTATACGGTACCGGGATACCCGATAATGGAACTGGGAGCACGTACCCGTGCCGAGATGGTAATCAATGAAAAGACCGCTCTTGAATATGCACTCGGGGACTCCATCTCGAAACGGCGTGCGGCGGTCATTATCAAAAATGTGGGACTCAATGCCTGTGCTGACCCCCTTCTCCAGGCAACCGCGCAGGGTCTTATCAGCGGTGTGGTTATCATTGCCGGAGATGATCCCGATGCTCACGGGTCGCAGACCGCACAGGACTCCCGCTATTATGGGGAACTTGCCGAACTCCCCGTTATTGAACCTGACGAAACCTCCTGTTATTCCGGTTTAGAGGCGGCATTTCAGGCATCGGAACAGTTCTCCCGTGTTGCGATTCTCCGCCTGACACCGCAAATCCTTGAAGCCGAGGTTAAACATAACCCGGTTTCCCGGCATGACCTCGCCGGCAGGATCTCCCCACGGACATGGACAATGAACGGCAGGGTGACTGCTGCCGAGGAATTGTACCGGACGATGTTTGCATGGTCTGATGCATCTGCATTGAACCGGTGGCAGGGGGGATCTCTGGGCGCCGGGGCGGCACCGGGCGATTCAAAGGTTGTGACAGTCCATCCTCTCCCATTACAAGCTGCGGAGATGCAACCCGTTCACGAGTACGGGCGGACATTTGTCCGGGACCACCAGGGGCTCCAGCCGCCCGTAGCACAGAAACGCCCGCAGGCGATGGAAGACCGTGGCTTTTACCGGACATTCTGCCGTGAATGCCCGTTTAAGTCCGTTTTAACCATCCTCAAAGATCAGGACATGCACATGATCTGTGATGCCGGTTGTTCGGTGCTGGGGATGACACCTTCCTATGAGATTGGGGTGGCAAGTTATGGCATGGGAGCGAGCATCGCGGTAGCGGCCCGGAGTACGCGTGTGGCGCTGATAGGTGACTATGCGTTGCTGCATTCAGGGATTAACGCACTCGTTGATGTGTACGAAAAAAATCTCCCGCTTCTCTGTATTGTTATGAAGAACAACTGCACGGCGATGACCGGCAAACAGCCCGCCTACGATCCCGTCCCCTACCTTGCATGGGCAAAACCGGTTATATGTCGTGCAGATGATGAAGAGCAGCTTTTACGAGTTATCTGCCGTCCTGAAAAGCCCGTGACCGTGATTGTTGAAGGCGAATGCCCGGAGGGGGCAAATCATGAAACCGTGGAATATTGAGATTTGTGATGTAACGTTAAGGGATGGTGAACAGACACCCGGTGTCTCGTTTTCCTGTGAAGAGAAAGTTGAGATCGCCCGCATGCTGGATACCATCGGCATCGAAGTGATCGAAGCCGGTTTTCCTGTGGTCTCTCCAAATGAAAAGAAATGCGTGACCGCCATTGCAAATCTCGGGCTTGACTCCCGTATCTGCTGCCTTGCGAGGGCCCGAAAGCCGGATGTAGATGCGGCGATTGAATCTGATGTCGACATAGTGAGCATCTTTATTGCCACTTCCGACCTTCACATCCGTCTCAAGTACAAAAAACCCCGGGAACAGGTGCTCTCTGAAGCGCTGGCGCTGGTGGATTATGCCAACGACCATGGTGTGCAGGTCCGTTTTGCCGCCGAGGACGCGTCCCGGACAGACCCCGTTTTCTTAAAAGAAGTATTCATGAAAGGTGCGGAGCACGGTGCCGCACTTCTCAGTTTCGCCGATACGGTGGGATGTCTGATCCCAAGTGAAATGCACACGATCATGACCGACCTCGTCGCAACGGTCAAACGCCCGCTCTGCGCCCATTGCCATAATGATATGGGGTGTGCGGTGGCAAACACGATAACCGCTGCTCAGGCGGGCGCATTCCAGCTCCACACCACAGTAAATGGCATCGGTGAACGGTCGGGCAACGCATCGCTTGAAGAGGTTCTGGTCATACTCCGTATGAAAGGCGGGGTCGACCGGTATGACCTTTCCCACCTCAACGAAATCTCCCGCATCGTCGAAAAATCTTCAGGCATCATCCGCCCCCGGAATAAACCGGTGGTTGGTGAACTTGCGTTCTCGCATGAAAGTGGTATCCACATCGCGGCAATACTCGATGATCCGCACACGTACGAGTATTTCCCTCCTGAACTTGTTGGCGGAGAGCGGCGGTTCATCCTTGGCAAGCATACCGGTAAAAAAGCCCTTGAACATGTGGTCTCTTCACTCGGCTGTGAGTTATCCGAACACCAGATCTGCCGGGTGCTTGATCTGGTCAAGGAACACTCTGAACAGAAATGCAGCATTACCCCCGAAGTTTTAAAAAGGCTGATCCGCAAGGCAAAGGAGGAAAAACCGGTATGAGCACCCTTTCCGAGAAAATTCTCGGGGCGCCTGCCGGGGAATATGTGGACCGTCAAGTCGACCGGGCATATGTGCACGACGGTACCGGAGTTCTCACCCTCGAATCATGGAAAAGTATGGGGGCGGACCGGCTCATGGATGCTTCCCGGCTTTACATGCTCTTTGATCACATCAGCCCGGCAAACAACAGCACGACTGCGGCCCTCCAGCACGAGCTCCGCGAGTTTGCCCGGTGTTCGTTTATGAATTTCTCTGATGTCGGTGGGGGCATCTGCCACCAGCTGATGAGTGAAGGTGTCGTGCTGCCGGGCGAGGTTGTTATCGGTGCAGACTCGCACAGCTGTTCGCTCGGTGCATTCGGGGCGTTTGCAACGGGTGTCGGGGCGACGGACATGGCGGCAATCTGGCTGACCGGGGGGACCTGGTTTCGTGTCCCTGAATCCATTGGCATCCACCTGACCGGTTCGTTCATGGGTGCAGCGGAGGCAAAGGATCTTGCCCTCACCTATGTCAGTAAACTCGGGATGGATGGCGGGACGTACCGGGCTCTTGAGTTTACCGGAACAGCCGTCACCCGGCTCTCGATGGATGAACGGCTTGTGCTCTGCAATCTTGCGGTTGAAACCGGGGCAAAAGCCGGGATGTTTTATGCAGATGCTGTTACCGTGAATTATCTTGCCGCACTGGGCAAGAAGGTAGAAAAGCAAATTCCGGAAACCTGTACCTATTGCGGGGAACTTGATATCGACCTGTCCGATATTGTCCCTCAGGTGGCGCTTCCGCCACGGGTTGACACGATAAAACCTGTTTATGATCTTGCGGGGCTGCCGATCGATCAGGTGTTCGTCGGCACGTGCACGAACGGGAGGTATTCTGATCTCGCCCGGTTTGCCCGTGGAGTTAAAGGAAAGAAAGTGGCGGTCCGCACGATTGTCGTGCCTGCTTCCTGCGATGTACTGGCAAAAGCGATCCGGACCGGTGTTCTTACCGATATTATTGAAGCCGGATGCACGATCGGGACACCGGGGTGTGGTCCCTGTCTTGGCGCTCATATGGGTGTGATCGGTGAGGGGGAGGTCTGCATTTCAACCGCAAACCGGAACTTCAAAAACCGGATGGGTGTCGGCGGGGAGATCTACCTCGCCTCTGTTGCAACCGCGGCAGCAAGTGCCCTTGTTGGGGAAATCGCTGATCCGGAGGTGGCCTGATGCAGCAGGAAGTACCGGTTGTTCACCCCGGTTCAGGTAAAAATCCCGAAAAAATCCGGCAGAATTCAGGGTACGCTGTCTGCCTGCCGGCCGATATCGATACTGATGTTGTCATCGCCGGCCGGTACCTGCGGACCAAGGACCGGTCTATCTGGGCAGCCCACGTGTTCGAGGATCTCGACCCCGTTCTTGCGTCCCGGCTGAAGGGCTCGGNNGAATTTCGGATGCGGTTCTTCGAGAGAGCAGGCACCTGTTGCGATCAGGGAAGCCGGGGTTATTGCAGTAATTGCACCGACTTTTGCCCGGATTTTTTTCCGGAACGCGATCAATATCGGCCTGCCGCTTATCGAATGCGACATCGCCTGCGACGAAGGAAGCAGCGTGACATTCAATATCGCTGAAGGATGGGTAGACGCCGGGGGAAAGCGTTACCCGGTTCGTCCCCTGTCGCCACGGATGCAGGAGATCCTGGCTGCCGGCGGACTGGT
>PNBP01000184.1 GCA_003136075.1 Methanoregula sp.
CTCACGGTTATCTGCTGTTCGGGCGACGGGGACTCGTACGCCGAGGGCCTCGACCACCTGATCTTCGCCGCGAAACGGAACGTCGATATCACGGTACTCATCCACAACAACCGGGTCTACGGGCTCACGACCGGCCAATACACACCCACGTCGCCGCTCGGGTTTAAGGGGAAATCAACACCTGCGGGGACCGCAGAATACCCGTTCAACCCGATNNGAAGAAGCTGGTAACAGGAGGGATCGCTCACAATGGATTCTCGTTCATCGACGTGCTCCAGATCTGCGCCACCTTCTTCCCCGTCGCTGACTATTACGGTCCCCGGATCTATGACCTGCCCGAACAGGAGCTCGATAACTTCGGATCTGCGTGCCTGAAAGCAAAGGAGTGGGACTACAGCAGCGATGCGAAGATCGCCCTCGGTATATTCTACCAGAGGAATTTCCCGACGTTCAATGAACGGATGGCGGGTCCNNGGCGTGCAATCGATGCACTGCTCAAGGCACGACAATAAACAAAAATCAATACTTACGGAAAGCATAACGATCCGGAGAAAACCGGGAAGCGATCAGGGTACCCGGTGAAGGTTCCACGGACATGACGGACTCGGCAAACCATGGGGAGGGGGATGACAAAGCCGGTGGAGCTCACGCGGCCCGCGTAGCAGTACTCCGGCTTCTTGTCATCCCCTTTGCGGTCTACGTCGCGTGGCTGCTCGAGACGCTCCTCCTCGAAAAGAACCTGCATCTCTTCTCACGCATAGAACCGGGGACGCTTATCCTCTATACCTCCGTCGCGTGCATCCTGACCGGGATCGTCGTTCCCTTCATGATACTGCGGAAGTCTTTCCTGACCGGCGACGTGAACATGTTCCAGATCGGGTTCCGGTCGCTCCCGCGAACCCTCACAGCGTGTATCGTTACGGTACTAGTCGGGTATGGCGCGGTCATCGTGTCAAATCCTTTAGGAGCCGACCGCAGCGCTTTTGCAAATGCCTTCCTGGTGCTCCTTCCGACATCGCTGGCTTCGGTGATGATCTGCTGGGTGCTTGTGGGAACTCACATCCAGGCATTCGTACGCGGGGGCGGATCGCTGGTATCGATCCCTGCGGGTGTCGTGAAGACTGCCATACTGTTCGGCCTGACAACGCTTGTCCATTCAGGGCCGGGTCCATCGGGGATTGCTCTTTCATGGTCGGTCGGGGCCGGGATTATCGCGGCACTCTTTTTCTTCGCAGTCCGCGATGTGTATGCGATAACCATTGCGGTTGCCGGGATGAGCGTATTTCTTATGGCGGACAGGCTTGATCCTGTGGCTCTTGCGCATCCGGAACCCGCAGTGTACCTGTCTTCGGTCCTTGCAATTGCAGTGCTTGCCGGGATTCACCTGTACCTGTTCCGGAATTACACCACGATCAAACTCCCGGTACTGCCCGGGAACCCGGATTAAAGAGAATCGGCCTGTCCGACTTTGGTAAAATCCAACCAGACCGAACGTTTAACAGGGTGGGCATGGTATGGTGCGTACCGGAGCACCATCATGGAAGAACCGATCGAGCAGAACCTTTTCAGCACCGTAAAACAGCACCTCTGTACCTGTTCGGGGAGTCTTGCCCTGAGCCCGAATGTAGAGGCAGTCCTTAAGATTCCCAAGCGGGAATTGCATGTTTCGCTTCCCGTGAGGATGGACGATGGCCACATCGAGACCTACCAGGGGTTCCGGGTGCAGTACAACTATGCACTCGGGCCGATGAAGGGCGGAATACGGTTCCACCCGGAAGGGACCATCGAGACGATCCGGGGCCTCGCCGCGCTCATGACGTGGAAGTGCGCCCTCTATAACCTGCCTCTCGGGGGGGCGAAGGGCGGGGTAATCTGCAACCCGAAGACAATGTCCCAGGCGGAGCTGGAACGGCTGAGCCGCGCTTACATCCAGGCCGTCTACGAGATTATCGGCCCCGATCGCGACATTCCCGCGCCGGACGTATACACGAACCCTCAGATAATGGCGTCGATGATGGACGAGTATTCCAAGATCGCCGGCAGGGCTTCGTTTGGTTCGATAACGGGAAAACCCATCTCGCTTGGTGGGTCGGAGGGGAGGATGGAGGCGACTGCCCTCGGCGGGTGGTACGCGGTCAGCGAGGCCGCACGAGAGCTCGGGATAACGACCGAAGGAACCCGGGTCGCAGTCTAGGGGTTCGGTAATGTCGGCTACAATGCCGCCCTGCTCGGGAAGAGCCGGTTCGGGTGCAGGATCGTAGCGGTAAGCGACAGCAAGGGCGGAGTATTCCGGGAAGAGGGTCTCGACCCTGCTGCCGTCGCTGCCCATAAAAAGAAGACCGGGTCGGTCACCGTNNAGCCCTTGAAAATGTCGTCACCCTCCAAAATGCATCGCGTGTCAGGGCAAAGATCCTCGCAGAATTCGCAAACGGCCCGACAACGCCGGAGGCCGATCTCATTCTTTTCAACAACAAGGGCCACGTCATCCCGGATTTTCTCTGCAACGCCGGGGGAGTAATCGTGTCATATTTCGAGATGGTGCAGAACTCCAACCTCGACCACTGGGAAGCAGAGGAGGTAGACAACCGGCTCAGGAAGAAAATGATCGAAGCGTATCGTGCGGTTTATGA
>PNBP01000014.1 GCA_003136075.1 Methanoregula sp.
CTCCGGCGCTTGACGAGGGACCGGAGGTAATCGCGTGTCACTTCGTGGCCGACAAATTCCGTGTATGCGGCATCACCGGTCACTTCGTTGATCTTAAATCTCATCTTGATGTGCTGTTTTCCGTAGTCATTGAGGATCTCGCCGAGTGTCGATTGCATGATCCTGCCCTTGACGGTTTCCACATCGCTTGAAATGGTGTCACCGATATATGCCTTGCCGAGGTNNTATCGCCGATGTACGCCTTGCCGAGGTTGTCGGGGACGTGCACCCTGTACCAGCTCTTGGCCTTCCAGCCTTCAACTCTTCTTCCAACCTGTTTCTTCTTTGCCATGGTATCACCTAGAGTTTTTTTGTTCTTGTTAGTGCTTCGGTTTCTCCATTGAAACGACCGAACATGTGTCCTCTGCAATTGCCAGATTCATCAGATAATCGTCCACAGATGCAATGACTGACCGGAGCTGTGTGCCGGTAATCATCGTCGTTACCGTATCGCCATCATCGGTCGTGGTCATGGTGCGCAGGTTGTCCGGGGCAAGTGCCTCTGCAACACTGACGGCATTCCCGTGGCGGGTGGTAATCATGCCGGTGATCTGCATCATACGGCAAATGCCTCCTGCCACCCGTGAGAGAACCCGTCAATCTGGTTGAAGGGTATGGTTGCCCCTGCCCTGCGGTGGTGTCCGCCGCCATTCCCGCCGCATGTTGTTGCGAGATCGCGGACGACACTTCCCAGATCGGTATCATTTCCCGCGGGGGAGCGGGCCGATAACCGGCACATTTCCCCATCCTGTGCGTACACGAGCACCGGCATGGTGTGGACACGATCCCGCGCAAGTACATCTGCCACGTCGCTGGCGAGTGTCGCGTCCTGCACCTCATAGATCGACAGGGCTCCGGCAATCGGGTGTGCAGATTTTATCGCACCGATTACCTTCATGCGGTGCTGACGGGCAATCTCCCACGCCTTGTCAAGGTCATGAGATGACCGCAGGCAGAGTGCCGCCCCCAAATCGCCGTGACCTGATTTTCCGCAGGCATCAATGACTGCCGTAAACGCGTGGCCATCTTCGATGACCTCACGTTCAAGGTGGAATGTGTCCCCGTACAGGGAGAGCATGCCTTCTGCCGATGTCTGCCGGGCAGTCGTGAGCACGGCAAGGGAGACGAGAGTATCAAGGCGTGTGCCATTCTCCCCTTTTGCATGATCGATGAGTTCTGCGATGACCGGCTCTTCACCGCTGATCGCTTCAAGGTACGGGCTGGTAGCCATGTACCACCGCTCTGTCATGTCCCGCCCCGGAAGAACAAGACCCCGGTCCGGCACGATAATGCCGTTTCCGACGCCTTCGTTGAAGATCTCAAGGTTCTTGCCGGCTATTGCCTGATCATCACCAATAATGCCGGGAATTACGAGCCCGGCAAGGTCTCGGTTGTCGCCAAGATGCTGCGCGACAATATATGCCGTTCCTGCCGCCGAGAGTTCGCGGTCACCATCAATGCCGGAAAGACGGGGGTTTACCTGGAACTCACCTTCAAACTGCGGGATGTGGTGGTCAACAACCATCACGTCGCGGGGAATGTCTGTCATACCCGATCCAAGGTCGCAGAGCAGTTTTGCCGTGTCTCCAGCCAGATCGGCGGGAGTCACTGCCTGTTTGATGCGAAGCCGGAACCGGATGCCCACACGGAGCATTGCCTGACAAAGGATGCCTGCCGCTGCGATACCATCAGCGTCGTGGTGTGCATACACCTCGATGTACTGCTGGCGCCGTATCTGGTCTGCAACGGTTTGGGCGTCTTCATCAAGCGACATGTTGAACCTGGACGATTGTATCTGGTTTACCGGGAGAGCAGAATCTCTGCGGTCTCTGGTTTGTAGGTAAAGTCTGCGGGCAGTTTCTTTGAATTCGTGTAGTACCTTACGAGCCTTCTGATTTTGGCTTCCACAAGGTGCAGCTGCCGCTTGTTATGCAGATCTTTCTTGTTCTCCTCGAGGTGCTTGCGCAGCCCGAGCGCTTTTTTCATCAGATCCCGAAGGTCTTCAGGAATCTCGGTTGCCATCTTGTTCTCTTTTAAGATATCGCCAATGCGCTTTCCTGTTGCCAGTTTGACGTCAGGTACACCGTATTTGTCCCGAAGGACGAGACCGATCTTACTGCTTGAAGTGCCTTCCCTGCGGAGATCGATAATGATTTTCTCGATCGCTGCGGTGTCCGTGTTGGACCATGCAGGCGCCTCTTTCCGGTAAGGGCGGACGGAGCATGACTTGCCTCTTCGTCTGGCGTGCATTCGTGCCATAGTTGAACCTCCTTAAGAGACATTTTGTAAGTCCAGAAAAGTGCAGTATTGTTACTGACTCTCTGTAATCCCAAAGCCACGCTTGAGGCAGTGCGGTTAAGCACGTCGGACTTACATCTGTCAGCACTAATTTAAAAAGTGCTGTCTTACTATTGACCGCGCGGGAATATTAAGAGTATTGGTGATAGCAGTAAAAAAGATCAGAGGAGCATCTGCCCCGGTAACAGTCTACAGTCTTCTGTCCAGACGCCTGCCATGTGGTGTTGTCCTCATCCTTTTTACTCTGCCGGAACCAACCACATCGTACACATGGATAAGATCCCTCTTGAGACAACGGGCGGGGAACCGGTAATACGGTTCCGGGACTGTTTCTCCGTACGGTATATCCAGTCTGCCGTACTTCTCTGCCGGCTCGGGTACGGGATCGAAAAAAAGTATTCTGATGGTACAGAACCCGGGCCGGACCTCCTGCTCCGTCACGAGGTGTTTATCCTTAATTCGATCCTCTCCACCGTAGCATTCTTAGAGTCCACTATCAACGAGTTCTATGCCGATGCAACTGATGGCGCCTACTTCTATGTCGATAAAAAGCATGAAGCACTCCTCAAAACCGTTGGTGAAGGATGGCAGAACGAGAAGAACTTTGACCGTGCCCCGATGATCACCAAATACCAGAAAATACTCGCGATTGCCGGTTCCTCCCCGTTTGAAGAAGATGATCCGGTGTTTTCCAATATCCGGGATCTCATCGAGATCCGCAACTACCTGATGCATTACCGGCGGGAATGGGTTGTTGTCGCAGATGAACGTGTGTCAGAGGATGATACAAAAACACAGGTAGAGAAATTTGAGAAAAAACTACAAAGAAAATTCGCTCAAAACCCCTTCGCTCACAAAAACCAGCCGTATTTCCCGGACAAATGTTTTGGTCATGGGTGTGCGGAATGGGCGGTGACCAACAGCCTGCTGTTCACCGATGCGTTTTTCCATAAACTTGACCTGCCCGCTCCCTATGAGGGGATAAAAGACGATCTGCTGACCCGGTAACTGTGGTATCTGCACGGTCATTATATTTTTAAAAACGGGTATACTGTTAAAAAAAGATCGAAACGTCTAAAATTATCTCTTCGATCTCTTCTTTTTCGGGGTATCTTTAGCCATCGACATCAGGTCGATGATATAACTACCCTCGGATCCGCCGATGCTTACGATCCGCTCGTCGTCTTTAGCCATCTTCACAATATTGAGCTCATATGACCCGGGTGCTACGACGCGTATCGTTTCAACCCGGTCATACATCTCCACTTCTTTTTTTGCTTTCGGTTCTACGACGGTCAGGACCTCTTCTTTAGAGTCCTGGGCAATCTCTTCAATGGACTTCTCTTCGAGCACGTCTTTGTTGATCTCTGCTTCCTTGACGTACAGGAACTTCTTGCCGCCACAGCTTCCGCATCCTTTCAGGATCTCAGTTGACCCGTCAGGATATTCCCTGCCGCATTTTGTGCACTTGTGTGGCATTTTTGCTCCCCATCAGGCAAAGTTTTCGATCATCTTCTCGTAGAGTTCTTCTGTGTTCCGGCCCTCAAGACCGGAGATCGCCACCACCGGGTGCTGGGGGAACGCACTCCGTATCCGGGCAGGAGCTGCGTTGGGAAGGTCAATTTTGTTTGCGACAATAATCACCGGCAGGTTACGGCTCTCAATAATCCCGACCATCATGATATTGACCTGCATAAAGGGATCCAGGGTGGAGTCCAGCATGTAGATGACGCCATCGATATCCTCACGCAACCAGTGCATCGCTTCAGCAACACCTTCGGTCGCTTCCCGGGCACGGATGATCGCTTCGTCCTTCTCCATGCCGTATTCAAGAAACTCGTGGTAATCGATCTTTGTCGTGACCCCGGGTGTATCAACAATGTCGAGGGTTACCGAACCCCCGTTTGCCCCCGCGATCACGATATCCTCTTTCTTTCGTGCACGGCGTGTTTCATGCGGGATCTCGCTTACCGGTCCGACAGCGTCGCCGGTCCAGTCCCGGGCAATACGGTTGGCAAGCGTTGTCTTCCCGGCATTTGGCGGGCCGTATATACCAATCCGGGTCCGCTTCTTATTAAAAAAACGAGTGAGGAAGAGAGAAAATTTCTTCTTTGCCTTACCAAAGGTCTTGGAAAATGTCGTCATTATAAGCCTCTTTTAGGTCTGTATGGTGTGCTGGTGCAATGAATTCACCATAAATCGTTAGTAATGTTTGGAATGCGTTCTTTATTATGTTTCTTGTAAATCCTGACGGTTTGTTCTCGTGGTATTCTCCACAGGCATTTTTATTATTACTGTGCCGCATAGATTTCTGCCCCTGCCAAATTGTATTTATACAAGTGGCGGGGAGTATGGTAATTGTAATCATCAGCTCAATCACTTCGAGGAGGTGACTCATGAAAAAGACATCCAACGCCATAAGCTTCGAGACCCGTGTACCGCTTAAGGAGATCATGCATCACAACCCCACGACTATCAACTGGGGTTCAACGGTCGCTAAGGCTGCAGCGAGGATGTGCCATGACGATGTAGGAAGCTGCATTGTCCTCAAGCGCAACCTCCCTGTCGGCATTGTAACCGAGCAGGATATCAATTGCAAAGTGGTGGCAAAGGACTCAAAGCCCAGCAGTGTACATGTAGAAGATATCATGAGCACGCCGCTCATCACCGTGAGCGAGGATAAGACTGTCGGCGATGCAGCCCACATGATGGTGAAGCACCGGGTTAGACGACTCCCCGTTGTCAACGAGGACAACAAGGTGATCGGTATTCTTGCCGTCAGGGATCTTCTTACCGTTTCAACCGAGCAAAATGAGATCCTTATGGATCTCATTGATATCAACCGCGAAGAATCAGTTGATCCCGGGGTATGCAACCGCTGCAGCCAGATGTCTGATGATCTTAAGCGCGTAGACAATGTCATGCTCTGCGCCCGCTGCCGTGAGGAGGACAATATCACATGAAATCGGCACAGGATTTCATGCTTGAGATCCCTGTGCTGAAAAACAGTGACGGAATGACAAAAGCACGGCAGATCTTGAGAGATGACCAGTTCCGTGAAGCCTATGTCATTGATTCAAAAAAGTGCCTTCTCGGATATATTGACATCACTGATGCACTGAAGGTGAAGGCGACAAAATCAAACATTACCGTTGAAGGATACGTAAAAGAGGCGGCTGCAGTTCAATCGTCAGACCCGATAGAAACGGTCGCACAAGTGATGCGGAAGTACCGGACCGATAGCGCTGCGATTGTCAATCCTGACCATCATATCCTTGGGGGGGTGCTTCTGTCCGATCTCTTCCCGGTCATCATCTCACGCCATGAACTGTCCGGATATGTGTCTGATTGCATGTCAAAAAATGTTGTTACGGCAACACCGGAAGATAGCGTCCAGAACATATACACCCGGATCATGGAAACCGGGTACTCTGCGTTCCCGGTCTTAAAAAAGAAGCGGCTGGTCGGGGTTATCTCCCGACGGGACCTTATCAGTTCCCGGGCGGTCCGATCCGCACTTACCGGCCACACGCACAAGACCATCGCTGACGTCATGAAACACGATGTGGTCACCATCGGTTCCGATGAGCCGGCACAGGTAGCCGCACAGCTGCTGGTCATGCACGATGTGAGCCGGTTACCGGTGATGGAAGAGGACAATCTCCTGGGTATCGTGGACCGGCATGATCTGCTTGCCGGGCTTTGAAATTATCTTCGGGGAAACGAACGATCGGATAAGAAAAATAATTTGATGCCGCGGCGCATGGCAGGTTTTACCGTGCTTATGTTTGTCGGGCATCCAGCCAACTCTTGGAGGTTATCGATGCGCAAGAATGACCGGGGCACCAAACAGGGTGACCGGCTCTTAAAGATGCAGGGGAAATTCGACCGGGGGCCCGTCGACTTCAAATCCCATATCGCACAGCAGGAAGGGCAGGTGATGGTCATCGGTTCCACTGATGTCATATCGGTGCCCCAAACCCACACAATTATCGGCGCTGCGGAGATTATGACCCAGTGCGGGTTCCGCCGTCTTCCGGTGACGGATGCGGGGACAAAGAAACTCCGGGGGATCATCACGTCCGGAGATATAGTGAACCTGATGGGTGGAGGTGACAAGTCCCGCCTCGTGCAGGTAAAACACGGGGGAAACCTGGTTGCCGCACTCAACGAGAGCGTGCGCACGATCATGACTCAAAAGCCGGAAACGCTCACCAGCGACGCCCATCTCATTGATGCGCTGAAGATCATCGTCGGGAAAAAGATCGGGGGGATACCGATTGTTGATCACGAGGGGGTGCTCTGCGGGATTATTACTGAACGGGACGTGATGCGGGTGCTTGCTGCCGAGCGGAGCACCCTTGCCGTTGAGAATGTGATGAGCTCAGCTCTCCGGGTAACAACTCCTGAAAGCCCGATCTCCACGGTTACCCATGATATGACCACGTACCGGTTCAGAAGGCTTCCGGTGGTGAGCGATGACGTCCTCTTTGGGATCATTACGGCGACCGACATCATGCGGTACCTGGGGAGCCGGGAGATTTTCCAGAGGCTCAAGACGGGCAACATCGCCGAAGTGACCGGCCTTCCGGTCCGCAACCTGATTGCCGGCAACCTCTTCACAACGACACCGGAGAAAAGTGTCAATGATGCGGCACGGGAGATGCTTGAGAAGAACATCGGGGCGCTACCGGTGATCGAGGGCGGCCGGCTGATCGGGCTTGTCACGGAATTCGATCTGGTCAGAGCGTTTGCAGAGGAGTGAAAGTGATGTATGCCCATGATGTGATGACCAGTCCGGTCTTCATTGTTTCGCCGCAGGACACGATCGCGTATGCTCGCAACCTGATGGTAAAGCACAAGATATCAAGGGTGCTGGTCATGCAGGATGAAAAGCCGGTGGGGATTCTCACAAAAAAGGATCTTGGTTACGGGTTGGTTCAGCGGAGTGCCGCATGGAAACGGCGCCCGCTTGACCAGACGCTCGTAGAAGCGCTTGCTGTAAAAGATCCCATTGTGGTGGCCCCTGATACCGGTATACGGGATATAGCACGGTTGTTTGTGCAGAAAAACATCAGCTGTGCCCCCGTTGTTGAACATGGTAAGGTTGTGGGGATCGTCACAAAAGCTGATCTGATGAAATCCACCCTTGTCACCACCCTTGTCGGTTCGGTACGGGACGTGATGGATGATGTGGCGACGGTGAGCCGCTACCACTCGCTTGATCATGTCATCAAGGTGATGAGTGGGCGCAACGACAAGGTAGTGGTAACCGAGAGCGACGGTACTATTGCCGGTATTATTACCGAGACCAACCTTGCTTTCTTCGATAGAGTCCCGGCAAAAAACATGGTGGTGGGAAAAGATGTAAAACGAGTTGGACAGGGAATCGTATTGAAAATTGGCGGTCAGGTATCTCCTTCTGGCGAACATGTGACCGCAGAAGATGTGATGACAAAGCCGGTGACCACGATCTCTCCAGAGTGCCCGCTCACTGATGCGATTGCATTGATGGGACGTCTGCATATCAACAGCCTGGTGGTCATGGAAAACACTACAATTTCGGGAATCCTCAAACGTGATGATATCATCAAGGAAGTGGCGAAATGACAAAACATCTCTTAATAAAAGATATAATGGCAAAGCCAACGACCATATCAAAATCGGCAAAACTGACCGAAGCGCTCGATAAGATGCTTGATGAGGGTATTGACCCCTTAATCGCGCTCAATAATGCAACAGTTGTTGGTACCGTCTCGCGGCAGGCAATCGCGGAGAAACTGGGCAATAAGCAGAATACCGGCCTTGCGCCATCCGCTATTCATGTCGCAAGCGTTGTTGCCGAGGACTTTACCAGTGTCTACCCGGATGAGAGTGTCGACGTGCTCGTGCCTCTGCTCCAGCGCTACAAGCTGGTGGTCGTGTATGATACCGATCACAAGCTGATCGGGCAGGTGACGGCAGGCGATCTGCTCAGGAAATATCCACCGGCTGATGGCGTTGAGCTTGCATTGGAGCGGGTAGTGACGATTGAGTCCGATGAGCGGGTTGTCCACCTGCGGCGACGAATGGTTGATGACAAGATCACCCGGTTCGTGGTGACCGAAAATGATAAGCTGCTGGGCATCGTCACTGAGACCGATATGGCGATATCGCTGCGGAAATTCCGTGAATCAGTCAAAGACCAGCACCAGGACCACCAGATACGCAACCTCCTTGTCAAGGATATCATGAGCGCTCCATTATTCTCCATGGAACGGGATGTGTTGTCAGCGACAGTAATCGATGCGATGCTCAAAAAGAACATCAGTTCAGTCCCCATCACCGACAAAGGCAAGCTGGTGGGAATGGTTACCCGTCATTCGCTGGTGATGGCACTTTAACATTGTCCATCCTTTTTTTAAGATCGGTTATCTGGTAGTGCACTGCAATACGGAGATTTTTTTAAGGAAAAATTCCAATGGGGAACTTTCTGACCGGAAACCCCCCGCTATCTGACCAGGGATTTTCTGCTATGCCCCTTAGTTATCTCCATCTTCAGGCACCGCTTATTTAGGAAAACGCTGATACATGGACACCAGGGAATACATCTGCGTAGATACTTTGACGTACTGAGAATGACCTATTTCATGAAGCACTTCATAGAGTAGTATACTGAGGAAAAAAACCGGGAACCTCTTATGGCTATTCTGCCCACGACCACACCGGGGCACCCCAAACACTTATTACTCAAACCCGACCATATTATAAAGCACCATTCATGGAGCAGTGAATCTACACTGCGAGTGTCTGTAAAAGATGCGAGATTCCTCTGTTGAGGTAGCCAAGCCTGGTATGGCGCAGGTTTGCTAAACCTGTGTCCCCTTGGGACTCGAGGGTTCAAATCCCTCCCTCAGCGCTTAAAGAGAAAATCTCACAATCGAGGGGATTGGATGGCTCAAGACGAAGAAATAAAATACTTTGTACGGATTGGTACTACCGATCTGGACGGCACGAAATCCGTGCGGGTTGCGCTGACCGGCATAACGGGCGTTGGCAGACATACCTCCACGGTTATCGCCCGTATGGCGAACGTCGATGAATACGCGTTGCTCGGTCGCATTGATGAAGAGTCGGTCAACCGGCTCCGTACTGCTGTTGAACAATATATCACGAAGATTCCCTTCTGGATGGCAAACCGCCCCAAGGATGTCTACACCGGCGAGACCAAGCACCTTCTTGGCGGCGATGTCGCGCTCGCACGGGACGAAGACATCAACATGATGAGGAAGATCCGCTGTTACCGGGGCATCCGGCATGAGACCGGCCAGAAAGTCCGCGGACAGCGCACCAAGTCTACGGGAAGAACCGGTATGACGGTCGGTGTCAAGAAGAAGAGAGAAGGAAGTGCTTAAACCATGGGATACCCTGGAAAAAACCATAAGACATACCAGACCCCCAAACGCCCCTGGGAGAAGACGAGGATCGAGGACGAAACCCGCCTTGTCATCGAATATGGGCTGCGCAACAAGCGCGATGTCTGGAAAGCACAGAACATCCTTCGCAAGTACCGCAAAGCGGCTCGTGACCTGCTCGTATTGATGGCAGAAGGATCTGACCGTGTCAAGTTCGAGTCAAAGAAGGCAGAGCTCATGGAGCACCTTCAGCGCGCCGGACTTATCGGGGCGGATGCCGATATCGACAAGATCCTCTCGCTCAAGGTCCAGGCAGCGCTCGAGCGCCGTCTTCAGACGCTTGTCCATCGCAAAGGTCTTGCCCGCTCGCCGAAACAGGCACGGCAGCTGATTACCCACGGACACATTGCAATTGCCGGACGCCGTGTCACAATCCCGGGCTACCGGGTGACCCGCATCGAAGAGAACACTATCTCTTACTATGGCAAGTCCCCGTTCCTCTCCGCGTCACACGCAGAGCGGGAACGCATCACGAAATCTGCAGGAGTGAAGTAACATGGCTGCAAATGATAGCGAGAAATGGGGCGTTGCACACATCTTTGCCTCATTCAACAACACGATCATCACCGTTACCGATCTCTCGGGAGCAGAGACCATCACCAAGAGTAGCGGTGGCATGGTCGTCAAGCAGGACAGGAACGAGAGTTCCCCATACGCAGCAATGCAGATGGCAGGCAACGTCGCTGCCATCGCCCGCGAAAAGGGCATTGTTGGTCTCCATGTCAAGGTGCGTGCACCCGGCCAGGCAAAACAGAGAAGCCCGGGCCCCGGTGCACAGGCTGCAATCCGTGCACTTGCCCGTGCAGGTATGCGCATTGGCCGCATTGAAGATGTCACGCCTATCCCGCACGACTCATGCCGTCCAAAGGGTGGCAGACGGGGAAGGAGAGTGTGATGGAGATCGTATTTTCCAGCTTGGACGACACCATTGCCCGATTCACTCTGTCAGGATCGAGCCCGGCGTTTGCCAATGCATTCCGCAGGGCAATGATCGGTGAAGTGCCGACCCTTGCCATTGAGGATGTGCGCATCTATGACAATACAAGCGCACTCTTTGACGAAATGCTGGCACACCGCCTCGGGCTCATCCCGATTAAGACCGACCTTACTACCTATGTACAACAGGATGTCTGCGCGTGCGGCGGGGCGGGATGCCCGGGCTGCACAAGCACCTACACGCTGAGCGTTGAAGGCCCAAAAACGGTCATGTCAAGTGACCTGATCCCTCAGGACCCACAAGCAGCCCCCGTGTTTGACAACATCCCTATCGTAAAGCTCGCAAAAGGGCAGAAGCTGGTCATTGAAGCACGTGCAATTCTCAATACCGGGAAAGTACATGCAAAATGGCAGCCAACCCTTGTGTGCGGATACAAGAATCACCCCGTCATCACCATCAGCGATGCCTGTGATGCGTGCGGTATGTGCATGGACGAGTGTCCCCGCTCGATTCTTGAAGTCAAAGGAAAAAAGGTCAAAGTAGTCGATGGCAAACTTCCCGAATGTTCCATGTGCAAGCTCTGTGAGCGTGCATGCTTGGCAAGCGGCATCGGGGAAGAATCCGCAATCCGAATCTCCGCAGAGCCCGACCGGTTTATTTTCGTGGTCGAGAGCGACGGGTCACTGCCGGTGAAGGAGATTATCGTGCGGGCGCTCAAATTTATCAAAGAGCAGTCAGAAGAGCTGGAAAAACAGACAGGCGGGATATCCGGGGAGGACAAGAAATGACACGAACGGTGGAAAAGACGAACCCCCGTCTTACCAATCTCATTTTGCTCTTGAAGAACAAATCGCGCGAGAACGAGGCAAAGATCTGGCGTGAGATCGCAAACAGGCTTGAAACCTCAAACAGGAATTACGCAGAGGTCAACCTGTCCAAGATCAACCGCTACGCCCAGAACGGCGAGACGATCATCGTCCCGGGAAAAGTCCTTGGCAGCGGTATGCTCGAGCAGTCAGTAAAAGTGGCGGCATTGAATTTTTCAGTCTCCGCAACGAGCAAAATAAGGGATGCAAAGGGACAGTGCATGACGATCGAGCAGCTTATTGTGGACAACCCCAAGGGAAGCGGCGTCCGGATCCTGAGGTGAACAAGATATGGTTACAGTAATCAACGGTGACGGGCTCATTCTCGGGCGGCTTGCAAGTATTGTCGCACAGCGTGCTCTTGCGGGCGAAGAGATTGCTATCGTGAACGTAGAAAATGCAATCATATCCGGTAGTCGCGCACGTGTACTCGCAAACTACACGCACAAACGCTATGTCGGTGCAGCAGACTGGGGCCCCTATTTCCCCCGCCGGCCTGACCACATCATGAAGCGCACGATCCGTGGCATGCTCCCGTACAAGCGCCCCCGTGGCGTTGACGCAATGAAGCGGATCAGGTGCTATGTCGGTGTTCCCATGCACCTGGTGGGCAAAGAGACGGAATCTCTCGAGCTGGCGCACATGGATCGCCTGAACAACCCGCAGTTTATCACGCTCGCGGCAGTCTGCACAAACCTCGGAGCAAAATTCTAAGGTGGTCACTATGGTGGTAAAGATCATTAACACAAGCGGAAAACGCAAGACAGCAATTGCCCGTGCAACATTAAAGGCCGGCAAAGGCATTATCCGGATCAACTCTGTGCCGCTCGAACAGTACGGCAGTGACACAACCCGGATGAAGATCGCCGAACCGATCCTCCTTGTGCCAAATGCAGTCGCTAACATCGATGTGACCATTGATGTCTCCGGCGGCGGTGTTATGGGACAGGCAGAGGCGGTCAGGACGGCACTCGCTCGTGGCATCCTGAAGTGGACAAATGATCCGGCAATCAAGGACATTTATCTCACGTATGACAGGACACTCCTTGTGAATGACTCCCGTCAGAAAGAAGCGAAAAAGCCCCACGGTCGTGGAGCAAGAAAGAAATTCCAGAAGTCTTATCGTTAAGATAAAAGATATGTTGAGAGGTCGAAAATCTTGATACCCGTAAGATGTTTCACCTGTGGAAAAACCATTTCCACCGCGTGGCAGGAATTTAAAGAGCGTCGGGAGAAAGGCGAGGATCCTAAAAAGATCCTCGACGATCTCGGTATCTCCCGATACTGTTGCAGGCGCATGCTTCTCACCCACAAAGAGATCATTGATGAGCTCAACCCGTACCAGTAAACGACATGTGAACGAGGGGTCGTAGGGTAGCCTGGTCTATCCTATTGCGTTCGGGACGCAGTGACCTGAGTTCAAATCTCAGCGACCCCATTAAAAACAAAAAAAATCTGACTATAATCATTTTGAGGACAAGGAATGCAGACGCAGACATATACCCGGTATGAACGGGCGAGAATTATAGGAGCAAGGGCTCTGCAGATATCAATGGGCGCTCCCTTACTGGTGACGACTTCCCGTATCGATCCCCTGGAGATCGCTATCGAGGAATTCAACGCGAACATTATTCCCATTACGGTAAAGAGGAAGTAACAGGAGAGGACGCAAATGACGACCATAGAGGCAATCGAGCTGCGAACAATCCTTGACAGCCGGGGCAATGCCACAGTCGAGGCTGACGTTTTCACGTCAGATGGCTTTGGCAGGGCAGCAGCTCCAAGCGGCGCCAGTACCGGCACGCTTGAGGCAAAGGTCAGGCCTCCAAAAGAGGCAATTGACAATGCTGTCCAGAATGTCATCCCCGCACTGATTGGTATGAACGCGTGCGAGCAGGAGATGTTCGATGGGCAGCTCCGGGATATTGACGGGACGGCGAACTTTGCCGATATCGGTGCAAACGTCGCTGTTGCACTCTCTCTTGCGAATGCCAAAGCTGCCGCATCTGCGATGGGTATGCCGCTCTTCCGGTACCTCGGTGGGGCGTTTGTCAACGAGATGCCCCTGCCGCTCGGGAACATCATTGGCGGCGGTGCGCATGCACTCAATTCAACCGATATCCAGGAATTTCTGGTCGTGCCCGGGGATGCAGCCGATGTCGAGGAAGCGGTCTTTGCAAACGCTGCTGTTCACCGTCAGGTAAAAGAGCTGTTAAAGAAACGCGGTATCGCTGCCGGTAAGGGTGATGAGGGTGCGTGGGCACCACAGATTGATGATGCCCTCGCATTTGAGCTCATTGCCGAAGCGACCGGACTTGTCGCTGACGAGATGAATGTCTCTGTCGATATGGGTATCGACGTAGCGTCGAGCCAGATGTGGAACGGTGAAGGATACAAGTATAAGGACAAGGTCCGCTCTACCGAAGAGCAGGTGGCATATATTGCCGAACTCGTCGACAGTTATGACCTTGTTTTTGTCGAAGATCCCCTCCATGAAGATGACTTTGACGCGTTTGCCGAACTCAACAGCCAGATCGGTGACCGGTGCCTGGTATGCGGGGACGACATCTTTGTAACCCAGGTCGACCGCATCATGCAGGGCATTGAAAAGGGTTCTGCAAACTGCGTGCTCATCAAACCAAACCAGGTCGGAACACTGACGGATACCTTTGAGGCAATACGCCTCGCCCATGCCAATGGACTGGACACGGTGATGAGCCACCGGTCCGGTGAAACTACAGATACGACAATCGCGCATCTCGCAACCGCATTCTCCTGTGTTTTCTTAAAATGCGGAGTGGTGGGCGGCGAACGCATTGCAAAATTAAACGAACTGATACGCATAGAGGAACAGCTATGACCACTGTAAACGAGATGGAAATTGAATTAAAAGAACCGCTCATCCCCGTAGAGGAATACCTTGCTGCCGGTGTTCATATCGGTACCCAGCAGAAGAGTGAGGACATGAAAAAGTTCATCTACCGTGTCCGCGGCGATGGACTGTATAT
>PNBP01000149.1 GCA_003136075.1 Methanoregula sp.
GATTTACATCTCCTCAATTCTTGGCGGCGAGCGCCGTACCCAGAGAGAAGTGGCAGAAGTGGCAGGAGTCACCGAAGTCACCATCAGGAACAGGTATAAGGAACTGGCAGAGAAGCTCGACATCGAGANNGGGCTCGTAGATCAGGGGTAGATCGTTACGTTCGCAACGTAAAGGCCGCGGGTTCAATTCCCGCCGGGTCCATCTCGTTTTTTCTTTTGTTACTATCTCGTCCTGATCAGGGTGTGATCTTGCAGGGTCAGTGCCGTACCGGCTACACCTCCATCAGGATAATGGGATATTTGGATTGCTAAAAGAGAGATTTATTTTTTGAGCAGTTCCTGCACGTCGCTTTCCAGTGTTTCTTTCAGGCGCTGGATCGCTTCATCGGGATTGGTTGTTGTCGTCACCATGAACTGGTTGTCCGTTTTCACATCATGGTAAGTGACGATATAGTCGATCTGGCCGTCTTTTCCTTTCTTTGGTTCAATAATAAGTTTAGCCATGATAGTCCTCTCGCATTGTTTGGTACTAATAGGTGAGCGTTCATCCCTTTTGCAGATTTTGGTTCCTGGAAAAACGTAACGTTGCCGGAAAAAGACCATCGGCACAATAAAGGGAATATCCGACTCGCGGGATCATCGGTAATCCGGGATCCCCGGGCATCAATTATGCGAGGAACCGGACACCGGACAGTAACAACTATATGCGATCGGCTGGAAAATTATATGCTACATTCTCGTAAGAGAGGGCTCGTAGATCAGGGGTAGATCGCTACGTTTGCAACGTAGAGGCCACGGGTTCAAATCCCGTCGAGTCCACTACCGTTTTTTAGAATTTTATAACCAGTTCGTGTATTTTTTGTGCTGTCATAAAGAGAGATCCACAATATCACCATATCTCAATAATCTGCACGAACGGTCGTATGTATGGACACGTTGTTTTCATGGGTTAGATGAATGCGATTTTATCATCCTGATACGGGGACATATGAATCCACGTATGCAAAAAAGATCAGTCGATCCAGTCAAGCAGGTTATGAGAGGGGCTCTCCCCGCTTTTTTGGATAAGTTTTTGTTTTACTTTCCTGACCGCCTCATCCGCGGGAGACTCCTGGCGCTGGGACTGATCAAATGCCCCGTAATCCATATAATCCTGTGCCAGGACATCTCCCCCGACGGTAATCTCCTGTATCACCGATGACTCGTCCACGGGGGTTGCGGTTTCGGGGGTTTCGTCTGCCATGATCAGGTCGGATGGCCGGGGTGCGGGAGACTCCCGTGACACCTCCGGCTCCTGCACGGTAAAGGGTGGAGGGGCAATACCGGAAGGGGGAGATAACTGGGGCACCGGCATCTTTACCGGAACCGTGCCGCTGGACTGCTGGAGTAAAAAATCCACAAAATCGTCCACTTCCCGGCGCTGGCCGGGTGTCAGCCGGTCCAGTTTGTTTTCAAGCGAGTCCATGCGATCTGCCTTTGCAAGATTCCTGTAATCAAATATCTCTCGTTAATCGTATTTAAGCAAAATGAGCCCACAGTACCGCGGTTAAAAAAAATTATGTCCAGTGGTGCTGGTATCCCCTGCGAGCAGGCGCCACACCATCGACTAAAACGGTCTTATCAGGAATGACCTCTCCTATAACGGTATAGGGAACACCTTTGATCGGATGCAGTTCTTTTGGAAGGGTGAAAATCAACTCATAGTCCCCGCCGCCATAGAGGGCAAGTTCCCCTGCCTGTGGTTCCGGGATGCCTGCGGGATGGGGGATCTTGTCAGAGGACAACGAGAATCCACACTCATTGACACCCAGCAGATCATAGAGCGAGAGTGCAATCCCATCACTGTCATCCATCATCGTGGTCACACCAGCCCGGGCCAGCATCTGCCCTTCAGCAACCCTTGGTTGTGGTTCAAAAAGCACTTTTTCATACTGGCGGTACCCTTCAAGCCATGCCTGCGCCTGCCCGGGTATGCCAGTAATGCAGACAAGATCCCCGGGCCGTGCACCGGACCGCTGTACAAGAAATTGTTTATCGACAAGACCAAGTCCGGTGGTAACAACCGTCAGTTCTCCGTGATGATCGATATCCCCGCCGACAATTGCCGCACCGTATTTTTTACAGCAGTCCTGTGCCCCCTGCATAACACCCGCAAGCTGTTCCCACCGGTCAAGCCCGACCGCAATCAGCAGGTATTTGGGCGCTGCACCCATACTGGCAATATCGCTTAACGTGACGGCCGCACTCATCCAGCCGATCTGCCAGTCGTTCATACCGTCAACAAAATCGGTTGTGCGGTGGAGCATATCGGTTGTTGCCACCATAACCTGGTCGCCACAGGGCAGGATGGCACAGTCATCCATGCAGTTCTCTCTGCCAACAATGCCCATCACGACTTTTAACAGCTCGCGGTCATCCACCTTTGCGCACCTCCTTACCCCGTTCGCTCTTATACTCCTTGAACATGTGCTCGATCATGGCAGATTTCTTCTCACGCTCGTACTCCATCTGATGCGCATTCCAGTGAGCGAGTGCGGCATCAATCTGATCTTTTCCTGCGAGTCCCTGTTTACACCGGACCTGTATACCGGTGTCCTTATCGGTGAGGAGCGGGATGCCGGCTTCCTGGAACGCCGTTATGATCATAGGGTCGTTCTCTCCAAATGAACCTGCAGGTACGATTACCGCTTTGATATGGCTCGCAGCGAGATCTTTTACAATACTTCTTCCCCAGCCATCCGTGCGGTTCACAAAAATAATATCGTTTTCAGCAATCCCGATATCTTCGGTCAGACGCCACATACCTTCTTTGGTGAGGGCATCCATCACTTTCACCGGGATCACCTCGCCTTCCATCGAGAGTTCGGCAAATGTTTTGATCCGGGTCAGCCTCCGTGACAGGTTCCGGTTGTGCCGCTCTTCTTTTCGCAGGTGTTTTTTAAGGCTCTGGATGACGGCATCACGCTTTACAATCTCGGCGTCCTTTGCAAACTGTTCATCCCGTGACGTGTGAAACGCCCGGATCCGGCCCTGCAACCGGTGGATCTCATAATCTTTTTTCTTGATCTCTTCTTCAAGTTCTGCCACAAAGGTACGCAATCGTTTTACCATGCCATCGAGCACCCGCACCCGTTCATCGTGCCGGACATCAACGGGCATCACCGGCGCCTCAACCGCCGGTTTTGGCGTTTCGGCGTTTATGTCCCCGAGAACCTGCTCGAGCCGCTGGCCGCGTATTACCCCTGCCCGGACCTCGTCAAGATCATGGCCCGGGGGTACCCGTTTTACGAGATTCTGGAACTTGTTCCGGTACTGGCGGTATGCGTCGAGCGCCGCGGACAGGGCATCGCGTTCATGGTCGTTCTGGTAGGGAAACGAAGCGGTGAGTTCCATCTTTGTTTCGACACTGGTATCCTGCCGGGGAGTGTAGGCAACCGCAGAAAACGCACGCCGGATCTTTTCCACCGTAAAGGGCATATCCTGAACATCTGATGCGATGACCAGCGGTTTGCCGACACGGTACAGCGCCTCTATCACATCGGACATATTCATCTGCCGTGAACTCTCAAGGTGCAGCAGGTTGCCATCAAGGTCCAGTGCGGCAAATGCGGTGGTCGTGCCCGGGTCAATACCGACAATCAGGTACCGGGGTTTGGCGGAGAGAGGACGGAACCGGATGCGTTCAAGGCGCTTGCCGCTGATCCGTACCTGCACATCGGCACCGCGATACGTTGATACCGGGATCTGGTCGCGGGTTGCAAAGACCCGGAACGCTACCCGGCTGCACCCCCCGAACGCTTTGGTCTCCTTTTTTTCGTACCGGAGACCGGCGGCGACAAATGCCATCTCGATCTCCCGCCCCTTGAGTTGGACGGCGCCGTGGATCTTGCGCACGTACCGGTTCTGGCTCCAGCCACCCCTGCCGGGCGACCGGTGCCGGCTGACCACAACCTCCGTCTCATTTTCAAACGCGATGACTTCAGCCCCGGCACCAAGCGCCGCAACCCGGGCGGTTGTCCGGGCTTCAGCAAACGGGTCAAACCGGTTGAAACTGATATTAAATCGGGCAGCGACTTTCCCTAGCGTTTCTTTACGCTCGCCACCGGTTACCTGCACGAGCCGGGTTCGCGGTGGCAATCCTTGTAAAAAGAAATAGAGCTCGTGCTGGTCGGTGGAAATCTCCTGCAGGCTGTCAACGGCAAGGATATCCGGCTGTTCAAGGGACAACAGGCGGAAAAGCCGGAACATCGAGACCTCGGTCTCGCTCTCGATAATCTGGCCGTCCATCCGCACAAGCGCATACATCGGCCGCCGTGACTTTGACCGTACCGAGCCTTTGATGATGTCGATCCCAAAGACCTTCAGCCGATCACGCATCGTACTGCATCCTCGCGGTCATATGCCAGCTGGTATTTTCGTTTAAAATACGTGAGAATGTTGTCGATATCACGGGTGATGATTGCTACGGCATTCGGGTGACTGGTCTCCATCCACTGCGGCCAGTCAATGATGACGCATTTTCCGTCCTCTATGAGAATATTGAACTCGGACAGATCAGCATGAATGATCCCCAC
>PNBP01000060.1:0-4993 GCA_003136075.1 Methanoregula sp.
CCTTTTTTCAAGTGCTGCGATCCGGTCATCCGATATACCGGTTCCTGAAATTTCCATAATCGTAATCAGTTTCTCCTGTTGATCGGGTTTGTTCCCAGGAAATTGGATCTTTGGATCAGACTGCGCATACAAATCACGTACTAGTGGCCCTGACATGTTAAAGTGAGGAGTAACTTATCCTCAACTAGTGTCCACAAAATTAATTGTCTCACATCATTAGGACTGAATAATGAAGAATTTCGAGACCATCTTGTTGTTAATCCCCTAAAAGCAACAGAACCTTTCTGGCCCAACGGTAAGATGGATACAGGGAAACATCAGCAAAGCCAAAAAAATAGTTTCTCTTTTACCTGATGCCTGTACGATTCTTTTCGAGATGCTTACCAACTGAGTTCCGGAATACCTTTGGACCTGAACGCAGAGTTGATCTCCTGCCGTAACTGTTCCGCACGCTTCTCGTGGTCTCTGGTTTTGACGCTGATATAGTTGACAACCAGCATATCATCGAGGGTATCCATATCCGCCGGCACGGGTACAGCCTGGGGCACACCCAGAATATCGAGGATCTTCTTGTTCATGGATATGCGCCGGGTAAGTGTCGCAAATTCACAGAACTTCTCCTTCTCTATACCTGCTTTTTTGGCTAAGACCAGCGNNCTCCTTCAATTTCTGTTTCCGCGTCAGGATACTATCGATTGCAGCATAGATCTCATTCACATGGAAGGGTTTTGTGATATAGTCGTCAATACAGATATTATACTGCTTCGCCGCTTCTGCGGTGAGCTTGTTACCGCTCAGCATCAGGACCGGGATCTTTTTCCACACCGGATCCTTCTTGATCTTTTCCAGTGTCTGCCACCCATCCATCGGGACCATCATGATATCCAGCAGGATGAGATCCGGAAGTTTCTTCTGGGTTTTCAGGATTGAAAGGCATTCTTTTCCACTTTGCGCAGGAACCGGGACGTATCCTTTCTGGGAAAGAATCACNNATTACATCCACGACAGCCGGCTCATCATCCACGACCAGAACCTGTATTGGCTGGGGGCGCCTTACCAGGATGAAATAGCCTGCCCCGGAAATAATGATAAGGGCGATCCCGAATAGTGCGCCTGATCTCGCAGGGACGGGGAAAGCGCCGGCAGGAGATGGTTGAGGGATGGATTGGATATCAGGATCTGCCGGGTACATCTGCTGAAATGCTGAGAGGGGCCCCGCAAGGTCAACAGAAATGAGGGTATTCCCCGTAAGAGAGTCAACCAGGGTAACGTACCGGAGATCGGGAGTAAACGGCACGATGACCCCAAACTCCACATCAGGGTTGTATCCCGTATACCCAACCAGTCCCTGCAGGGTGCCACCCGTGCCAGTCTCTGCGGTATCCCCCGTCTGGATTCGCGGATCCCTTATGGAAAACTCATCAACCGTATTTTTCTGGGAGTCCTGAAGCAATCCACTGATGCTGCCGGATTGAAGATTGAGGTTCGGTGCAGTGCCGTATTGAATTTCCGAAGAAACTTCTTTTACATTCCCGTTTTCATAGGCCAGGTTGATAATTACGATTTTCTGGTATGGGATGGGAGGGGCAGCGGTTGCCGGGACTATAAGCAGGAGGATGAGAATGAGTCCGGTAAACAGTTTGAGTTGCATTATACACACCTTACATGGTACCTAGCGGGGAATACGGTTCAGGGTAGTCACTATCCGGGTTGTTGCGGCATCACCAAATGTTCCGTAATATCCTTCTTTCATAATATCCGGATCCGGATCCCATCTCCAGAACTCCTTCTGGCAACTGCTGCCGGAATCCTGGATACGGCGACAACTATCGGCACTCCAGTTACGTGCGGTTGCAGCCGCCTGGCATTTTTTGTCTGAGCTCCAAACATTGGTATCTGGATCATTTTCGAAATAATACGTATCCCCGCAGTAGGTGTCCACAAGTCCATAGAGGCCATGGCCAATCTCATGCAGGGCAAGATAGTGTTCATTGGCGGCAATTTTTAAGTATACTCTCCCAAGCCCGTTTGGATTCGTACATCCGATCGGTTGGCTGGGGGCCGAAACATACCTCCCGTAATATTCCGGGTAGAGAATGATGGTTAAATCGCTGAATGTGACTTTCTGCCAGTAGCTATCCGGGATTTTTCCTGCACAGCCATCAAATGCATCTGCATAGGTTTGCCCGTCCCAGTAATAATAAAAATTGAATTTATCGGAGTAATTTCCCGTAATAGGGGAGTCCTGAGAGATTTTTGAAGGATATACCCCAAATGTCTGGTTGATAAACTGGAGCACATCGCCTTCAAATTTTTGCTGGCCGCCGGGATACCCGTTGAGCAGGACTTTTGTATTCGTTGTACTGTTAAATGAAGTAGTGGAAGGTAAAAATACAATATCAATTTCGGATTCCGGCGGTCCGTTGATCAGGAGGGGTATAATGCCGGATACATGAAGATCCAGTTCCAGAGACGGATTGGTCGTGAGGTCGGCCTGGATGGTCTTTTCCTGGTATCCCTCTTTAACGGCCCGGATCGTTACCGTCCCCGATGGATAACCGGCTGCAGAAAGAGCAAATGAACCATTTTCCAGGGATGTCCCTGCAAGCTGGCCATTAATATAATAATTAACCCCCCTAAGGGGGGTCTGGTTTTGTACATCCCGTGTTACGAGGGGGATAGTTGCCCCGGGGGGTCCCCGTTGTTCTCCCGTAAAACCTTCAGGTCGTCCAGCCAGGAATGAAAATGCGGATAAAATGATACATAATCCTCCGCAGCAGAACAGGATGAGCATGATCATCGTGAGAACTTTTTCCCGTTGCATACACCTCATCCTTCGCCATGTTTGGCGTATCCTCCTCTTTATATATTAATAATTATGGGTATTTATATTTTGATATAATCTCAATTTTTCACAAAATTTACGGGTAAAGTGTCACAATTAATATCTGATTCTGTTAATAAAGGTTTGTTTCTGCTTTTAAAATATTTTCTGGTTTTATGAAATTGATTTTTCTTGTGACAGATTGACATTGCAGTCATCCAGCCCAGGATCTCCTGATTTCTCCAGATATCAGAGCGTTGACAGAAGATTCAACGTTCTATTTCTGAGTTAATGTAATATGGTATAAATGGTGGCAAACACCGTCTCCTGGTCGGACTATTGACAGGATGCAGGTCAGCATTCTTAAACTCCCGAAGTATCATCCACAATTTAACAGGTTTTATGATCTCCCGATGCATCACCAGAACGGTCATTTGAGGGGAAGGCTAATCTTTTTTACCCAGGTATCCCGGACACGGTCCCTCTCTGTATGCGTCCAAGTTTTCCGCTCGTAGAAATGACGGGAGATTTGCAGACAAATGTACGCATGGTTTTAACGATTATGTTTTACACCCTCATTTCCATGCATCCCTTGGTACAAGTGGAGAGATCGCTGCCGGAGGTGTTCGGTGAGTAAAGCTGGCTTTAAGGTTTTTATCGATTCGATGAATATATATTACACTGAAACAAAACATTTGGTTAAATATCGTCAGTGTTTCCCAGTTTACCCTTGAATCTTTACACTGCCGGACAGGGTGCGTCTTGAAAAAAAAGGTTCAATTTCACGAAACCTGGCTTCCGGTATCGCGGCGGATAGTGCAGATTGTGCTCATTTTCCTCCCTGCATTTTCCGTTCTCCTGCCACCGGCCTCTGCAGACGCAAAAGGGTCTAACTCAAGATGGCCCGATCGTCAAAATACAACCAGCAGTATATCGGCGGTCAATGGCATACGTGGCAGCCTTACAAATTTTCCCGTCCTTATCAATATCAGTGATACGAATCTAACATCAGGTCAGGTGCAGTCTCAGGGAAATGATATACTCTTCACTTCCTCTGATGGAACGACCAACCTCCCTCAAAAAAGGGAAAAATGTGCACAGAGTATTGAAACTTTAATGGAATGGATCAACATCTCCGGCCTCTCCAGCAGCATCAGCACGATCATATACATGTGGTATAGGAATTCACCCGTGAACACCCGACAACATGCAGAGGAAGTCTTCTCACCCAGTGATCTTCGTTCCGGGCGGAGCGATCTCGGTGAAGTTGTCGATGCCGGGATGCCTTTCCGAAAGGAGCTCGCATGAAGATCCTGTCGGCAGTATCGTTCTGCATGTTCATTGCAGTTCTTCTGCTGCTTGTTGGTACTGCCAGTGCTGCAACTCGTACGTGGAATGGATCGAATGACATCACTTGGAACACGGCGGCAAACTGGGTTGGAAATACTGTGCCGGGCACTGGTGACGATGTTATTTTGACGGGTACGGGAACGTATCTTCCCCAGAACCAGAACAGAGGAGCATTAACTCTCAACAGCCTGACCTTCGATTCTACTACTAGCACAGCGTTCACGCTCTACGGGAGCGCCATCACGTTTAATGTCGCCGGCACTGATTTGACCGTCGCTTCAGGGGCAGCAGGGCACACGATCTTGTTAAACTTGGCATTGACTAACACCCAGGCTTGGAGCCAAAACAGCAACAACGCCACAACCATATCCGGGGTAATTAGTGGGGCTGCCACGCGTGGCCTTACGAAGTCAGGAACAGGAATTCTGATCTTCACCGGTACTGATACCTACACCGGCACGACCACGGTCAGCGCCGGTACGCTCCAGTTAGGTAATGGAACAATGACAGGGAATATCATTCCGGCTGCAAACCTCATTACCGACAATGCGGCTTTAACGTACAATACACCGTCGACCATAACGCATTCTGGTGTGATATCGGGAACAGGTACTTTTAATAAATCGGGAACGGGAACCCTGACGCTCTCCGGCACCAATACCTATACCGGCGCGACTACCGTCACTGCCGGTACGCTCCAGTTGGGTAATGGAGCAAAAACAGGGTTAATCATTCCGGCTGCGAATCTCATAACAGACAATTCGATTTTAATCTACAATACACCGTCGGCAATTACCCATTCCGGTGTGATATCGGGAA
>PNBP01000060.1:5086-5310 GCA_003136075.1 Methanoregula sp.
CTCCAGTTAGGTGACGGGACAGCAACAGGAAATATCATTCCGGCTGCAAATCTCATAACCGACAGTGCAGCAGTAACGTATAATACACCGTCAGCAATCACGCATTCCGGAGTGATTTCGGGAACAGGCACCTTTACTAAATCAGGTACGGGAACCCTGACGCTCTCCGGCACTAATACCTATACCGGCGCGACCACGGTCAGCGCCGGTACGCTCCAGTTGGG
>PNBP01000196.1 GCA_003136075.1 Methanoregula sp.
AATGATCGTGTTTTCCTTAACCTCTGATACCACCATTTTACCGGGATATATTTTTTGTAACTGTCGTGATTAGGAAATATCCTAAATAAAAAGACAGCCTCATTGAAAACCTAAAACTGTCACACACCCGAAAATTTTTTTGAAACTAAGAAAAGTTACGTTTTAATACATGAATGAACAAAAGTATACATCAAGGTATAAGTTAGTCAACTAAAAGCCTCTTGCCTTACCAGAATTATCCGGAACGTGATACCATGAAGTCAAAAGATATTGCCATTGTCGGAATTCTCTTAGCCATCGGGGCAATCCTGCGGTATTTCCTCGCAATGCTCCACACGCCGCTTACACCGAATATGATCATTGCGTTTTACTGTCTTGCAATCATCCTGATCCAGCCAAAAATCTATGAAGCGCTGGGGATCGGGATTGTAGCCGGTGCATTGTCGATGATGATCTCCAGTTCGATGTTCCCTCCTGCAAACCTGATCAGTGAACCGATCGGGGCGCTGGTCTGTTTTGTACTGTATGCGATGCTGAAAAACCGGACAAAAATGGCGCCGACCGTTACGACGTTTCTTGCTACACTGGCAAGCGGATTTTCATTTGCAGCGATCGCAATTATTGCAGTAGGCGCAACAGTCCTTTCAAAATATAATGGAAATATCTGGAATTTTGTTATCGTCTTTGTACCCATTGTCGTTATCACTGCGGTCTTTAACGCGGTGATCGTCCAGATCCTCTACATCCCCTCAAGCCGGGTGCTGGTCCGAGGACCGGAATGATAGATCTCCAAAACGTCAGTTACACATACCCTCACACGGTGCAGGCAGCCCTGCACAACCTCTCCCTTTCGTTACCAAAGGGGCGGTGTATCATGATCACCGGACCTTCCGGTGCCGGAAAAACCACGCTCTGCCTTGCAGCCTGCGGTATACTTCATCATGAATATGGGGGAAAAAAAGAGGGTCGGATCACTCTTGGCGATCGGGACGTCATGGATTATCACAGCCTGTCGGATATCGCACAGCAGATTGGCATTGTTTTTGACGATCCAGAAGCCCAGATGATCTTTACAACGGTTGAAGAAGAGATCCTTTCTGCGCTTGAACACCGGGGATTGTCGGCAGCCACTATTGAGGAACGTTTGGCCTCGATCATGGATATCACGTACCTTGTCGAGCTCAGGAACCGGTCCCCGCACAATCTCTCCGGTGGCCAGAAGCAGCGGGTCGCGCTTGCAGCGACACTTGCGCTTGGCAATGAGATGCTGATACTCGATGAACCCACCTCCGAACTGGATGAGCATGCGACAAAACGAATTGTTCACATTCTCAAAAATTTAAAAGCACAGGGAAAAACCATCCTGCTGGTAGAGCATAAGTTCAGCCATTTCAAAGAGATGGTCGATACGCTTGTTGTGATGGAAAACGGGGCCATTTCTGCTATTGGGGCACCGGATGAAATTTTGAAGGATGAGCGCCTCCGGCGGATCGTGATCCCGGACTTTTCCGGTATCCGCGATGTGAAGATGGACGATACGAAAAAGACCCCCGCCCAAAGTTCACCCGTCATTTCTGTGCAGCACCTGTCCTACTCCTATGATGATGTTCCGGCGCTCTGTGATATCAGTCTTGATATTTCCGAAGGGGAATTTGTAGCCGTTGTCGGGGAGAATGGTTCGGGAAAGACGACCCTTGTCAAGCAGTTCAACCGGCTCCTTACACCAACGCAGGGCGACGTGTTCATCCGGGGGAAAAATACACGGACCAGTTCCATCACGGAGCTGGCGCGGGATGTTGGGTTGGTCTTCCAGAACCCTGACCACATGTTCTTTGCAGATACGGTGTGGGACGAGGTAGCGTTCGGGCTTAAAAATCTCGGGATATCCAATGACGACGCAGTCATCGACGGGGCACTTGAGGAAGTCAGGCTGCTGCATACAAAAGATCTGNNGGGGAGCGGCAGCGGCTGGCAATTGCCTGTATCGTCGCCATGAAACCCGCGATCATGGTACTTGACGAACCGACCACCGGGCTTGATGGGGACGAAGCCCGGCTTGTCATGGAAATTCTCACCCGACTCCAGCAGAAAGGACACACGATTGTCGTCATCACCCATAACCGGGATATTGCATTACAGTGCGCTGACCGGCTGATTACGATGGAACAGGGCCGGATACTGTCCGATGTTCCGGCAGGCCGGTGAACTCATATGGCAGAAATCCTCCAGTACGTTCACAAGGACGGGTTCTTCCACCGGATCCACCCGTTTTCAAAGATTGCCTTTATCATCCTTGTCAGTATCATGTGCATCATTTCGACAAGCATCCCGTTCCTTGCCGCACTTGTCGTTGCGCTGCTTGTCATTGCCTATGCCAGNNCGGTGCAGTGCTCGGGCACGTCATTCCCATTGCCGTCCCGGTTGTCGGCGGATTTATTTCTGTCACGCAGGGTGCTCTTGAGATCGGCCTCATCCTGACCCTGCGGTTTATGGTGCTGATCTTTGCTTTCCAGTTGTTTTTGATCTCCACCCAGCCCCGTGACCTCGTGCATACTATGGAAAAAATGAAGATGCCAATCGATTATATCCTCATGTTTATTATTGCACTCCGGTTTATCCCGACCCTCCAGATTGAAGGAAAACGGATCCATGAAGCGCAGCTCGCACGGGGATATAATCCCGGTACCGGTTTAATCGGGACTATCCACAGCGTTGCCCCAATCGTTGTGCCGCTCGTTTCAAACGCGCTGCTGCGCTCAACGGTGCTGGGGCTTACCATCGATATGCGGGGCTATCGTTCCGGTAACCGGACGCAGGTGCGCCAGAGAACATTCAAGGCTGCTGATTATGCCGTCATCAGTGTGTTGGGCATCACAGCAGTGGGATTTACCCTCATGATCGTATTGCAGTTGATGTAAGTTTCATCATTTTCTGTCAGATTATACAATTTTTTATAAAAGAGAAAGCGCCTCGGCCGGGATTCGAACCCGGGTCAAAAGCTCCGGAGGCTTCTAGGATGTCCACTACCCTACCGAGGCCGGATTTACCTTACTTATTCTTGTGCGCATCCATATAAAAGGGAGGGACGTCCGGGATTATTGCTTTTTTATCTGATACATGTATGAGATCTTGCATGCACCCTCGTGGCTCACCATGCAGGGACCGACCGGTGTCCGGGGTGTGCAGACTTTGCCAAAGAGTTTGCAGTCAGATGGCCCGGCAATGCCCCGGAGGACTTTGTCGCAAATGCAGGCGGAATGTTTGCTCACTTTTTTGTACACAATACCAAATTTTTTCTGTGCATCATACTGCTCAAATTCAGATTTGAGCCGGAGCCCGGAAGCTGGGATCACCGGAAAGCCTCGCCACTCGACATCGCACGGCTCAAATACATCATACATTATTTTCTTTGCCTTGACGTTTCCTTCCCGTGTCACCACTCTCGGGTACGCATTGTCCACATGGTGCGTTCCCTTGTGGATCTGCTCAACCAGCATCACAAGACCAAGCAGGATGTCTTCAGCCTCAAACCCGGCAACAACCTGTGGCACCGGGAACTGCTCATACTCTTCATAGCCCATCACGGCACAGACGTGTCCCGGGAGAACAAATCCATCCAGTTTTGCCTCTCCCTGCTGGAGGAGCCATTTCATTGCAGGCGGGACGAGACGGTGGCAGGATAAGATGGAGAAATTTTTCGGCGGATGTGACAGAATACTTGCTGCAACCGTGGGGGCCGTCGTTTCAAAGCCGACCGAGATAAATACGACTTCCTTGTCGGCTTTTTCTGCGATCTCGACTGCTTTATGGATTCCCTGCACAATCCGCACATCGCCGCCACTGGATTCAAGAGAACCTTCTGAACCAGGCACGCGGAGGAGATCGCCGTAGGTCGCGATGATGCAGTCCTTTTTTACCAGGTCAAGTGCTGCATCGATCTCACCCTGCGGAGTGATGCAGACCGGGCAGCCCGGCCCCATGACGATCTTCAGCCGTTCCGGAAGAATACTGCGCAGCCCGGTACGGGCAATTGCTGCTTCGTGAGTGCCGCAGATGTGCATAAACGTCATATCACGATCCACAAGGGTGCGAAGTGTCCGGGCAATCTCATTTACCGCTGCCATAAAAGTCTTATAGGTATTTACATCGAAGTCACATAAGAGTAAGTATATGGATAGTGGATTCTCGGACATGAACTATGTCTATGCCGTACTGGTGATCATCCTCGGCATCGGTATTGCCCTCATCGCACGCATTGTCGTACGCTGGCTGAAAGCAAAAGCAGATGAAACCGAAACCCAGTGGGACGATATTATTGTCGCCGCGATCGGAACTCCGGTACAGGTAACCATAATCGTCATATCGGTGTATATCTCGCTCAAATATTTTGGCGTTCTGCCGGAAAAGTACCAGTGGCTGCTTGAAGGGCATGTCGTCACCACGTTCTATGTCGTCATGGGAGCCTGGATTCTATCATCGTTCCTCCATGATGTCATAAATATCTATGGTCATGAGATCTCAGAACAGACCGAAGGTGACTGGGATGATCGTCTGGTGGAACTGCTGTCGCTGGTCATCAAGTACATCGTCTGGTTTGTTGCCCTGATGATCATCCTGTCTGTATTCAGTGTGGATATCACCCCGTTCCTTGCCGGTGCCGGTATTGCCGGGTTGGCTGTCGCCCTCGCGGCGCAGGATATTATCTCGAATTTCTTTGGCGGTGCCATCATCACGATGGACAAGCCCTTTAAAATCGGCGACCGGATAAAACTCGATACCTTTTACGGGGATGTCGTCGGCATTGGTCCACGCAGTACCCGTCTTAAAACGATCGATAACCAGATCGTTACCATCCCGAATAACAAGATCACCACATCGGTTGTTATGAATTATTCCATGCCGGATCCGATGGTGAAGATGACCATACCCGTATCAGCGGCCTATGGAAGCGATGTTGAACTGGTGAAGAAGATTCTTGTTGAGGTCGCAGAGGACGCACTCAAAAATACCGGGTTCTTTGTAGAAGATCCAAAACCCCGGGCATTTTTTGTCGAATTCGGTGCGTCCGATCTCAAGTTTGTTGTCTATGTCTGGGCCAGGGCATACAATATTCCCGACGAGGTCAGGGACGCGATCAACTCCCGTATTGACAAACGGTTCAAAGAAGCTGGTATCGAGATCCCCTACCAGCAGGTCGATGTCCACATGAGGACATAATTTTTTTTGGTGTATCGCTGATTTTGAACAGGCAACGCATGAATTGAGCAGATTACAAAGATAGTGACCGATTGATGTCTTCATATCCTAAAATATGATGAATTCCGCCGCACCAAAAAGGGACGCCCCCGCGGCGGGTCAACCTCTGTGCTTCGCCGTGCCTAACGAGAGGTCCTGATGTGGGGGGACATCACAAACCTTTTTTTCTGGTTCCGTCGTGAACTTAATTCGGTTTATACCCGTTTCAACAGAGCCCGAATATGATTAAAACCGTTTGTATCACTGGTGTAATGGAATCATGATCATCCACAACTTCTCGTTCCACAGGCACTGCTATCCATTAGGAGGGCATGTGTCTGGCTGTTAAATTATGTTTTTTTTAATAGGGGAATCTGATACGGTATATCTCTCCATTTGAGCATGTCTGATATTTTTTGGTTTATCGATGTCATAGAACGGGAAATTCGATCGCTATCGAATACGAATACTTATTGCACCGCTCCTCATAACCTCCAGGCATGTACGGCATCTCCACGATCTGCCTGCACGATAAGCCGCTTGCATCCGCACTGGAACAACTTGCTCCGCTCACCGGGCATATTGAAGTGATGGACGAGGGGCTGCATTTCATGGAGACTGCCGAACCGCTCATAAGTTATTCAACCCGTTTTTCATTACATGCACCCTCACGGGGAACCAATCTTGCAAGCCGGCTTGAACCCATCCGGAGAGCGAGCGTTGAGGTGATGGCCCACTGTTTCTCTCTTGCTGCTGAAGTGAATGCAGCGGTAGTTCTTCATCCGGGATATTTTGCATGGCCTGATGAGCGGAGTCAGGCTATTCAACAGCTTGCCCGGTCGATTGTGGAATTAAACCTGATTGCTGACGAGCATTCAGTCCGGTATTATATTGAAAATATGGGTGACTGGGAATACTTCCTTTTAAAACGACCAGAAGAGCTGCCTATTATCGGCGATACCGGGTTTGCGCTTGATATCGGCCACGCGCACCAGAATCACTGCCTGTTGGAATTCCTCACCTTCCCGGCACAGCATTACCACATCCATGACAATGACGGCACGAAAGATGCTCACAATGCGGTTGGGAAAGGAACGATCGATTTTGTGCCGGTAATAAAAACCCTCCACGCCCGTGGAGGTACTGCAGTTATAGAAGTGGCGACGTTTGAGGGTGTTATTGAAAGTCTTGTGGCATTGAAAAAAATGCTTACGTAAAAACCGGAATTCTCCTGCAATTCATGGGGGAAAATTAGGGGTAAATAAAAAAATTACCTGCACTCTTCCGCAATATTTTATAAGGTAAACTGACAATGTAACTAGGCAACCTGCCTTTGTGGCTTAGTGGCATAGCGCGTCCTTGGTAAGGACGAGGTCGCGAGTTCAAATCTCGCCAAAGGCTTTTTTCTTTTTGCTAAAATCTTTATAAAGTTCTTGATATAAATTGCCGGTTTTTATTGTCAGTACCGATCAAAATTTTCTCCCGGTAAACTGATAATTCCTCCGGAGTGGAAGAACAACTCATTCTTCTCTATTATTCTCTTAGAAATGTTCGGATCATAATCTGGAAAATGTTTATTACCGGTACTCTGTATTCAACAAACAATACAATTACCGTAACAAAAATAGTTTACCTCAGCGAAGGTTCAGCAACTTCGCTTTTGGCATTAATCAGGCAATCAATGTACGAACCTAAAAATCCCAAAATCATAAAAAAAGTAAAGGTTACAGATCGACTAGGTCAACCTGTATGCCACCAATTTTTGCGGCAAAGATATTGTAAAGGAACGCCATGATGGCCCCACAGATGAATGCCATGATGGCAAACATGATGGGGAAAATAATAATCGACATCAGGCCGAATGCACCAATACCGGGCATACCTTTAGAGATTCCGATAGCTGTTCCCATCACAGCGAAAATAATTCCATAGAACAGGCCAAATATAATACCAAACAGGGCGTGAATTTTTGCCCAGGAAATAATGTCAATACTTTTGATGACTTTCATCAGTTCACCTTAATGAATTTGTGCGCACGACCGGGTAAAAAGTCTTTTGAATCTGGTTTTATCAAAAAGGACTCGCGGTTTTAACGTGGGGAAGAACCGGGGCAGGCAAACCGGGTTCCGTGCGGGTGATTGGATAACGCTCGAAGTCCGCATTTTGTTCATGTCAGAAAATTCATTGAAATTCAGGATACGGTTTCATCACCGCATCATGTATTTATCCTCTTTTTACCAGAAATGAATACAGCATTTGGGAAGGATTTCATGAATACTAAACGCACACCTGCACCAGAATCCGGTAGTCCGACACGTTCTTACCAGTTTGCCGGGCGAATGAAAAAAACCCCAAAATCCTTCATCCGTGAAATTTTAAAAGTGACGGAAAACCCGGAGATCATCTCCTTTGCCGGAGGACTGCCAAATCCTGCCCTTATCGATGTCGAAGGGATCAGCCGTGCTGCCGGACAGGTCTTAACAGAAGACGGCAAAACTGCACTCCAGTACTCCACAACGGAAGGCTACCTTCCCTTGCGCCAGTATATTGCAGAACGGTATAAAAAACGGCTGGGGCTGTCTATCTCCCCTGATGAGATCCTTATCACCAACGGCTCCCAGCAATGTCTCGATCTCATCGGAAAAATTTTCATCGATGCCGGGAACCATGTCGCTATCGAACGGCCGGGATATCTTGGCGCAATCCAGGCATTCTCGCTGTATGAACCGGTCTTTCATCCGGTCGAACTGGAACCCGAAGGTCCTGACCCCACACAGTTGAAGTCAGAACTTTCACATCATCCGGTTAAATTATTTTACGGTGTCCCCAACTCCCAGAACCCTTCAGGGATCACGTATTCCGCATCCCGCCGGGAGAAAATTGCCGGGATACTTTCTGCTACCCGCACGATTATGGTTGAAGATGATGCATACGGCGAGCTGCAGTTTTCCGGTCATGCCCTGGACTCCTTCTGGAAATACCTGCCCGATCAGACCATTCTCACCGGATCCTTCTCCAAGATCCTTGCACCGGGCATGCGCCTTGGGTGGATGTGCGCACCTGAAAAAATTATGGAGCAGCTGGTCATTGCCAAACAGGCATCCGATCTCCATTCCAACTATCTCTCCCAGCGCATCGCTGCACAATACCTTGCAAATACCGATATTGATGTGCCGATAAAAAAGATCCGGGCTGCCTACAAAAAGCAGGCAGACCTGATGACGGCCACGATGAGCGAAACATTCCCGGACTGCGTCACATGGACAAAACCAAAAGGGGGGATGTTTGTCTGGGCAACACTTCCCAGACAGTGCTCCTCCATGGATGTGTTCACTTCCGCCCTCAAAGAAGGCGTCGCCGNNTCGATGGCGGTGGGACAAACACTTTACGGCTGAACTTTTCAAACTCCCGCGATGACCAGATCGTTGCCGGTGTGAAACGGCTCGGGCGCGTTCTTGCAGCGCGGGTATAAGAAATAACCGGCCCGGATACATGTACCCCGGGTAATCATTGCATTATAAATAGGATTCATAAATACCGGTACACATGTATATACCGGAAAGAGTATAAACCGCATTTTCAAACGGTTAAGATGAGGGGTTTTCGCATGGATACCGGAAAACTAATAAAAACTACCGATCAGGGAGCGATATCAGTCAATGAGTAAAAGTGATGCAGAGGCATTGTTACGGCAGGGCATCCAGCTCTATGATCTTGGCCGGTTCCAGGAATCCACTGTCATGTTTGACCGGGCACTGGCCCTGTTCCCCCGTCTGCCAAAAGCCCATTATTTTAAGGGCATAGCGCTGTATGATCTCGGTAAATTTGAAGATGCCATTGTCGCCTACGATTCTGCGCTGGCAATTGATCCATCAGATCCCAATTCATGGTACAACAAGGCAGCCACCCTTGCACAACTGGGGCGGAACGAAGAGGCGCTTGTGGCTTGCGATCGGCTGATTGCGGTAAAATTCGATAATGCAGAAGCATGGATCCTCAAAGGCATCGCGCTTTACGAACTGGGAAAATATGATGACGCGATCGTTGCGTACGACCATGCCCTCACCATTGATCCCAGCCATGCAAAAGTGTACTACAACAAGGGTATTGCCCTTGCCGATCTGGGACGGCACGAGGATGCCATCAGCGCCTACGACAAGGCGATTGAACTTGTTCCCAACTACTCAAAAGCGTTTTATAATATGGGCATCTCCCTGTACGAGATCGGCCGGTATGACGATGCCCTCCAGGCCTTTGATCATGCCTATGCCATTGACCCTTCGGATGTCTGGATCTGGTATTACCGGAGTTTCATTCTTGCAAAGCAGGAGCAGTATGCAGCAGCGGCGCACTCTGCGGATACGTTTCTCGCGGAAGAGCCGGATCATGCTGATATCTGGGCGATAAAAGGTATCTCTCTTTTCAAGACCGGTAATTTTTCGGGGGCCGTTGACGCACTGGGTACAGCGCTTGCAAAAAATCCGCTTGTCACCGATGCATGGATGTACAAGGGATTTGCCCTGCACGAGCTGCAGCGCTATGAAGAGGCCATCGCAGCGTTTGATAAGGCAATCGAGATGAACCCGTCCGGCCCGGCGATCTATTATCATCGCGGGATTGCCTGTTTCAGGGTAAACCGGTTTAAGGATGCGTTGTCAGATTTTGATCATACCCTGTCACTGGACCCCGGTAATACCGATGCGCTGTACCGTAAAGGGATAACCTGTATCAACCTGAGCCGGTATGAAGAAGCCCTTGATGCGTTCCAGAATGTTATTGAGGATGATGCTCATCATACCGGTGCATTTTATTTTCGGGGGATTGCCCTTGCACGTCTGGGCCGGCACCGGGACGCGATCGACGCATTTGAACAGACGCTTAAACTCGATCGCGGGTGTGCATCTGCCGCATTCCAGATGGGACTTGCCTATGCAAGTCTTGGCAGGTACAGTGAAGCGATCAGCGCCTATGACCGGGCATTGAAAATAAAACCGGACTATGCCGATGCGCAGTACCACAAAGGATATGCCCTCACCAAACTGGGCCGGAGTGAGGATGCAATCCACGAATTTGAAAAGACCATCGCAGACGACCCGGAGAATGCAAATGCCTATCACCAGAGGGGGCTGCTGCTTACAAAAACCGGGAAATACGAGGAAGCAGTTGCATCATTTGATCAGGGTATCAGCATAAAACCGGATTATGCCCAGGCGTATTTTGACAAAGGGCTTGCATTAGTAAAACTCAACCAGCTTGCGCGTGCCATTGATGCATTTGATCAGGCGATTGATATCAATCCCAATTATATCAATGCTTATTTCAACCGGGGGCTTGTCCTGATCCGGCTCGGGCAACAGGAGGACGCGATACGGTCATTTGATCATGCAATTGCAATTGATCCCACTCATATCCTCTCGCTGTACAACCGCGGTGCAACGCTCCTGAAACTTGAACGGTTTTCCGAAGCAGTTGCTGCCTACAACAGCGTTCTTGCCCTTGCCCCGGAGAATACCAATGCACTCTATGACAAAGGACTGGCACTCTCACACCTTGGCCTGTTCAAGGACGCTGTCGATGTGTTTGAGGAGGTCATAGAACAGAACCCGGCGCTGATTGATGCATGGTTCTACAAAGGCAGGGCACTTTCAAATCTTGGGCTTCACGAAGAGGCCGTCGCGGCATTTGATAAATCCCTTCTTTTAAATCCGAAAAATATCGATGCGGTAGTCCACAAAGGCCTCGACCTTGTTGCATTAACCCGGTATGAGGATGCAGTTGCAGTTTTCAACCGGGCACTGGAAGATGCGCCAAAAAATGTCTGGGCATGGTGTTACAAAGGCATTGCACTTGGAGAACTGAACCGGTTTGAGGAAGCTGTCCGGGCATATGACCGGGTGCTTGAGATTAACCGTCGCTGTGCACGGGCATTTTTTGAAAAAGGCAATGCGCTTTCCCACATGGGAAAACAACTAGAAGCAGTTATCTCTTATGATCAGGCGCTTGAAATCGATCCGTCCAACCCGAAGATCCTGTACCAGAAAGGTATCGCGCTTGCCCAGCGGGAACGGTATGATGATGCAATACGGGCGTTTGAACGGGCACTGGTGATTGAGCCCAATAACCCGCTCGGACAGTATTATCTCGGGGTTGCCTATGCCGGCCGCGATCGGTATGACGAAGCCATTACCGCATTTGAGCATTCAATCGCTCTTGACCCGGCAAATGCGCTCGCCTATCACTACCTCGGTCTGGCCCTTATCGAAAAAGAGCGGTATACTGAAGCGCTTGACGCATTCTCACGGGCGCTGGAATCCGACGCATCCAATGCATCGTCCTGGTATTACCGGGGTATTGCCTACCTGCAGTTACAACGGTATGAGGATGCCATTTCAGCATTCCGTAAAGCAACCGATATGAATCCGGCACTCACGGACGGGTTTATGCATGAAGGCATTGCGCTCGCCGGTGTCGGCAGTTACGAGGATGCGATCACCGCGCTCGACCGGAGCCTTGTGGTAAACCCTTCGCAGATTGAAGCGCTTATCTGCCGCGGGGATTCCCTGATGCATCTGAAGCGTTATGCAGAAGCGGTTGAAACATTTGACCGGATCCTCGCGCTAAACCCCGATCTTGTCGATATCTGGATGCAGAAAGGCGATGCGCTGATCAGCCTTGCAAAAAAGCAGGACGCGTTGGCAGCCTTTTCAAAAGTGCTTGAGATCCGACCGGGTTTAGCCGAAGGCTGGAAAAAGAAAGGAAACCTGCTCAAAGACCTTGGTAAATTACAGGATGCTGTTCTGGCATATACCCGGGCGCTTGACATTGACCCGTCTCTGGCCGAAGTCTGGATGCAGAAAGGTGAGGTGCTCAACAATCTGGGACGGACGCAGGACGCGGTCTGGGCGTATGAAAAATCACTAAGGATCAACCCGGAACAGGTTGAAGGGTGGATCCGTAACGGGAAATCGCTCTTTGAACTTGGCAGGTACCAGGACGCGATTGACGCGTTTGACAATGCAATTGCATTGAACCAGCGATCGACCGAGGCATTCCATTACAAAGGACTTGCCCTTGAAAAGATCAACCGGGTGGAAGAGGCGATCCAGGTCTTTGAAGTGATGCTCGAGATCGACCCATCAAACTACGATGCCCATTATCATCACGGACTCGCTCTTGTAAACCTGCATAACCCCCGGGAAGCTATCCGCTCGTTTGAAAAAGCAATTACCATTAATCCCGGATTTGCTCCGGCCTGGTACAACAAAGGAAAGATGCTGGTTGAGACCGGGAAGTTCCCCGAGGCACTTGCTGCACTGGACAAGGCACTGGAGATCGAACCGTCATTTACCGAAGTCCATTACTATCGCGGATTTGCCCTCCAGAAACTGGGCAGGTATGCAGAAGCCATCGATGCGTTTGACAAAAATCTTGAACGGGATACCAGTAACGCACTTGGCTATTATTTCAAGGGTATCTCCCTTTCAAAACTGGGAAGATTTGCCGAATCTCTTGAAGTCTTCGACCGGGCGTTGATCTATGACCCGGAAAACGCGCTTATTCACTACCAGAAAGGTCGGGCATTATCTGGTCTTGACCGGCATGAAGAGGCGATCGTCGCCTTCGATAAAACGCTCCGTTTAAAACCCAAATATTCTGAAGCGAGGATGCTTAAAGGGATTGCACAGTACAATCTCGGGAAATTCAGCGAGGCACTGGCGGATTTTGACAAGACACTCGATGAAAATCCCAACAATTTCCATGCATGGTACCAGAAAGGCCGGGCGCTCTTTGATCTCAGTAATTACACGGACGCGATCGACGCCTACGATCATGCTCTTGAAATGGATTCGAACTACCGGGATGCATATCTCCATAAAGGGATTGCATTGTATGAAATTTCCCGGTATGAAGAAGCAATTCTTTCATTTGACCAGGCAATTGAACTCGATTCCAATCTTGCGCAGGCACATTTCCATCGCGGCGCCGCGATGCTGAAACAGGAACAGTATCGTGAGGCTATCAAATCATTTGACCGGATGCTTGCTCTTGTCCCGAACTCTGCGCATGCGTACCATCTGAAAGGTGTTGCGTTATCCGCTGAAGGGTTATACCAGGACTCCATCGACGCGTTTGACCGGGCGCTTGAATATGATCCCGGCAGCGCGGAGTCTGCCCTCAACAAGGCTATCTCCCTGCATAATCTGAGCCGGGATGAAGAGGCCAATACAGCAACCGAAAAAGCCCTTGCTATCCGTCCGGATTTTGCTGAAGCATGGTACTACAAAGGAGTGGCGCTCTCTTCGGTTGAAAATTATGACGCCGCAATTGAGGCATTTGACCGGTCCATTGAATTAGACCCGACAAATTCCCATGCATATTTTGATCTCGGTATCGCCCATTTCAGACTCCGGCAGTTCCCTGAATCAGTCACCGCTTTTGACCACGTCCTTGAACAGATCCCCAATTTTGCACCGGCTTTCTATTACAAGGGACTCACCCTGGCAGAGCTTGGTATGCATGCAGAGGCCGTTCTTGCATTCTCTATTGCTCTTGAGATCACGCCGGACGATGTCGCACTGCTCACGGCAAAAGGCAAATCGCACGAATCCCTGCACCAGTATGATCTAGCGCTCAGTGCATTCGACGCAGCACAGGCCCTTGAGTCCGGCTCTGCTGCGGGTATTGCCTATCACCGGGGAATGGCACTGGTTGAACTTGACCGGGATAACGAGGCAATCGAGGCATTTGCCAGAACCTTTGACGTAGACTCTAATAACACGGATGCCCTGTTCCAGAAAGGTCTTGCATACGGACGGCTGGGACAATTCGCTGACGCACTGGCAGCGTTCGATGAATGCGTCCAGAAAGGGCTGGACACTTCCCGGGTGCGCTATGAAAAAGGCATCTCGCTGTTTTCCCTTAAACGGTATGATGAAGCACTGGTGTCGTTTGAACAGGCATTGATATCTGATCCACAGAACGTGGATGCGGCGCTCGACAAGACAGTTACCCTTCACGAGCTCAAACGCTGGAAAGAAGTACTTGCTGCCGCTGAACAGACAATTGCCATCCAGCCGGACCGGGCCGAAGCCTGGTACTACAAAGGTGTGGCCCTGTCTGAACTCGGGCGGTTTGATGAAGCGGCAAGTGCCCTTGCCGAGGCTCTCAAACAGGATCCGTCAAATGCCCATGCACAGTTTGATCTGGGTCTCGCACTCATACAGCTGAACCGGCTCCCTGATGCCATTGTCGCTTTTAACGAAGTAATTGAACTGTTTCCGCAGTTCCCCCCGGCGTTTTACCACAAGGGGCTCTGCCTTGCCCGGATGGGTAAAGATGAAGAAGCGGTGGCGGCGTTTGATCATGCTCTTGATATCACGCCAGATGATGCATCCCTGCTGTACGCAAAAGGGATCTCGCTTGAATCCCTGAAAAAATATAAGAATGCGATTGCAGCCTTTGAGGCATCGCGTGTGATTAATCCCAATTCATCTGACACATCGTACCATATCGCACTATGCCAAGTCGAACTTGGGCATGATGACGATGCGGTGCAGTCATTTGACGAGACGCTTGCACTCCTGCCGGATAATACTGATGTGCTCTCAAAAAAAGGGTTTGCACTCCTGCGTCTTTTAAAATTCTCCGATGCTATCAGTGTATTTGACCAGTGCATTGAACACGGGTTGACCAGCGCACGGATTTATTATGAAAAAGGAATGGCCCTGTTTGCACTCAGCAAATTTGAGGAATCTATTGCCGTTTTTGATTGCGCATTAGAACAGGATAGTGCGGATCTCGGATCCCTGATCCAGAAAAGTCTTGCACTCTGCGAGATAAAAAAATATGAAGAAGTCCTCCCTTTTCTTGAGCGTGCAATCGCCATTGACCCGGAAAATGCCACAATTCATTTCTGCATGGGGTCTGCCCTTGCCCGGCTCTCACGCTATGAAGATGCCGTGATTGCACTTGACCGGGCTCTCGAATATGATACGGTAAATGTAAAGATCTGGACCTGCAAAGGATTTGCCCTCTACCGGCTCAAGCGGTATAAAGAGGCCGTGGAATCATTTAAAAAAGCATTAAAACGCCAGCCAAAGGATACGTTTGTGCTCTATTACCGGGGCAAAGCGTTGCTGCATATACAACGCCCCGAAGAAGCGATCGCGGCATTTGATAGTGTGCTCCAGCAGGAAACCCGGCAGGCCGGTTCTTGGTTTTACAAGGGTATCGGCTTTTCATCCATGAAACTCCGGGACGATGCGCTGGCTGCCTTTGAAACGGCGCTCTCCTTTGACGATACCTGTGATACAGCGTGGTACCACCGGGGTAAGGAGCTCATGGAGCTGGACCGGATTGCCGAATGCCTGCCGGCATTTGAACGGGCACGTACCCTCAAACCGGATAATCAGGAATATGCATATCATATGGGACTTGCTCTCTTCGGACTGGGGCAGTACGCAGAGGCAGTGCAGGCATTTGATAGTGCCCTGGGACTTGGCCCCGAACATTTTGCCCTCCAGTATTTCCGCGGGAAATCATTCATGGAACTGGGGAAGTATCCCGACGCTCTTAGTGCACTCAGCCATGCGCAGGACCTTGAACCTGACGATCCAATCATCTGGCTGGCAAAAGCCCAGACCCTGTTTAAACTCAATGATTTTGCCCCGGCAGTTACCGCATTTGAAAAGGCCATTTCACTGGACGCACATTCCGCAGAGGCAGAATTTGGACGGGGGGAGTCGCTTGCCGCGCTTCATCAGGAGGAAGAAGCAGTGAATGCCTACGATGCGGCGCTTGCAATTGATCCGGAGTATTATGAAGCAGCGTACCAGAAGGGGCTGTCTCTTTCCCGGCTGGGTAAACCCGTTGACGCGATAAAATCGTTCGATGCGACTCTTGCCTGTGCACCCGAGTATGCTCCTGCTGATTACCAGAAGGGGCTTGCCCTGTTTACTCTGGGGAAATATGACAAGGCGATAAGGGCATTCAAGCATGCGCTGGACAATGACGAAACCCTGACCGATGCGATATTCCAGACCGGTCTTTCGTACGCAAACCTCAGCAAATATGAAAATGCATTGCGGGCGTTTGAAAAGATGCTCGAAATTGACCCGGAAAATGCTCCTGTATTATACCAGAAAGGCCGGATGCTTGCAAAACTGCTCCGGTATGATGAGACTTTGGCGGCGCTTGAATCATCACTGAATATTGAAAACAACCTAGTTGAAGTATGGCTTCTCAAGGGAAGTGTATTGTTTGAGAAGGAACGCTATCCTGAAGCGCTGGAGACATTTGAGCGTGCCATCGCACTTGTGCCCGATAGCATCGCGGCATGGTACTGGAAAGGAAAAACCTTTGCCGGGCTGGGGAATTTCAGGGAGGCTACGACCAGTTTTGATCGCGTCATTGAAGCAGATCCCACCTGCGCCCCGGCACTGTTCCATAAAGGGAGTGCCCTTGTATCCCTTGGAATGTTTGAGGATGCAATTGATGCACTCACCCGTGCACTTGACATAAAACCGGGCAATGCAAACGGGTGGTACGACCGGGGAATATCCCTTGCCGAACTCGGACGCTATGACGAAGCCATCTCTTCCTATGACCGGGCGCTGAAGATCAATCCGAAATACACCAATGCATACTATGACAAAGGGATTGCCCTTGCACGGCTTGACCGGGATCTTCTGGCAATTGCAGCATTCGAACAGGCAACTGCAATCGACCCGCATTTTGCACATGCATTTTATGATAAGGGTCTTGCCCTGCTCCGGCTGAGGAAAAACAAAGACGCTATTGCTGCGTTCAATGCGGTCATTGCACTGGATGCGACCTCCGTGCAGGCATTCTACCATAAAGGACTTGCCTGCATCCGGATAAAAAAATATCCTGATGCCAACAGTGCTTTTGATGCCGCCATTGCGCTTAACCCCACTGATTACGCGGTCTGGTTCAACAAAGGGCTTGCGCTGTCGGCAATGAAGAAAGATGAGGATGCCGTTGCAGCGCTGAACAGCGCTATCGGGATCGATGCTACCCATTATGACTCCTTTTACCAGAAGGGAATTGTCCTTGCCCGGCTCGGGCGTTATGATGAGGCCATTACTGCATTCACCCAAGCAAGCACACTGGATGACCAGAAAAAAGAGGCCTATTACGAACGGGGTTGTGCCCTGTCCGCACTCGGGAATGATGCAGAATCGGTCATTTCATTTAAAACGGCAATCGATCTCGATTCTCAATTCCCGGATGCATACTACCAGATGGGTCGTGCTCTTGAGCGGCTCGAACGGTATACTGATGCCATTACTGCCTATGGAGAAATACTTAGCCGGGTCCCCGATCATGCGGATGCCTGGTATCACCAGGGGCTTTCATATATCCACATCAGCCAGGATGAAGAGGCAATCTTCGCATTGGAGCATGCTCGAAAACTCGATCCCCGCAATATCGCGCTGCTCCTGGAGGAGGGACAAGCCCACGCCCGTCTGGGACATTATGAAGATGCCCTCCATATCTTTGATATCGCACTTGGCAGGGATTCGGATAATGGCGAACTTCTCTTTGAGAAAGGCCGGGCTCTTGCAAGCCTTGACCGTCATGCGGAAGCTGAGGAAATTCTTGGCGAGGCGGTAATTCGGCTCCCCAATCTCCCCAAACCGGCATTCCTCCGGGGACAGTCCCTTGTCCACCTGAAACGATTTGACGATGCTGTCGTCGCTTTTGAAACTGCACTTACCCGGGATCAACAGAATCCCGATATCTGGCTGGAGAAAGGTGAAGCGCTTCTCAACAGCGGAAAATATGAAGCAGCGATTACCGCATTTGACCAGGTCATTCTCCTGAGGCCCGATGATTCGCAGGTCTTTTTCGAGCGGGGGATCGCGTATATGTCCCTTGAACAGTACGAGCTGGCGATCGATTCATTCGACCAGCAACTGGCGCGTACTCCCGGTGACCCTGCGACCTGTTATGAACGCGGACTGGCGCTCTTTACCTTGAAAAAGTTTGACGATGCGATTCCGGCTTTTGATCTCACCCTGGCTACCCAGCCGGATAATACCGATGCGTTGTATTACCGTGCCGCTTCACTTGCCGCACAGGAAAACTATGCTGAAGCGGTTTTTGCTTTTGATGCCCTCCTTCACATCATGCCCGATCATGCACATGCATGGTTCGAGCAGGGAGTAGCATTTGCCCATCTTGCCCGGTATGACGAAGCCTGCTCTGCATTTGATCATGCAACCGGCATACAGTCTGATCATTTTAACGCATACCTGGAGAAAGGTCGTGCACTGGACGAGCTGAACCGGTTTGAGGATGCAGTAAAAAGTTATAACCATGCGCTGGCAATCGACCCGTCTCATGTTTCTACCCTCTATCTCAAAGGAAAAGCCCTTGCACATACCGGGCGGTCTGAGGATGCGGTGAAGGTATTTGACCTCGCACTGGAGATCGATCATCACTATGCAGACGCACAGTTTGAAANNTGAGATCGATCATCACTTTGCTGATGCACAGTTCGAAAAAGGGAAATCCCTTTTGAACCTTGGCATGTTCCGGGAAGCGGTCAAGACTTTTGACAAAACGCTCAATATCGAAAAAAATTATGCGGAAGTCTATTTTTACAAAGGACTTGCGCTTGAAAAACTCGGCCGGTATGAGGACGCAATTGTCGCGTTCAATAAGAATATTGATCTTGATGCCGGCAATGTGCAGGCATTCTATCACAAAGGACTTGCTCTAGCCACCACCGGAAGGCACCTGGACTCCATTGAGGCATTTGACCAGGTTCTTGCATTGGCTCCGCAATCGATCGATGCCTGGCTCCACCGGGGTAAGGCTCTCTCTGACCTTGGAAAATTCAATGACGCGATTGAATCCTATGTTCATACGCTCGAAATTGACCAGTCCAATGCCGAAGCCTGGTACCTGAAAGGCCGGGCCCTGCATGCTCTCACCAGTTTTGAGGATGCAATTGAGGCATTCAACAAGGCTCTTGAGATCCGGCCGGATTATGTCGACGCATATTACTACAAGGGCCGGGCGCTCTCGAAGATCCACATGGAAAACGAAGCAGTGATTTCCTATGATAATGCACTTTCCCTTGAACCCCGGCATGATGAGACGCTCTATCACAAGGGGTGTTCCCTGTTGCGACTGGAGCGTCCGCAGGATGCCGTAACCGCGTTTGATCTCGCGCTGAGGATCCGCCCGAATTATGCACATATCTGGACGGGCAAGGGTATCGCGCTTGCAGCTCTTGGAAAAGACAAGGATGCCATCACGTGTTTAACAAAATCTATCGGTCTGGATTCAAAGAATGCCGGGGCCTATTATTACATGGGAATCTCCTTATCACGCATGGGCCGTTACCAAGAAGCGATCAAAAACTTTGATGCCTCGTTAGTACGGCGCCCGCAATGTGCGGAAGCGTACTATGAAAAAGGCCGGGCGCTTTTTGGGATCTCAATGCACCAGGAAGCCGTGAATGCATTTGATCGGGCACTATCCCAGAACGAAAAGTATGCTGATGCATGGCTGTACCGGGGAATCGCCGAAGCAAATCTTGGACGGTATGATGAAGCTCTTGATGGCTATGCCCATGCGATGGGGCTCGATCCCGACTCCGCGATGACCCAGTTGTATCGCGGAAGAGCACTTATCGAACTGGAGCGGTACGGAGAAGCCATTGATGCACTTGACAAGGCGCTCGAGCTCAAGCCTGAATATGCCGAGGCATTATATCACAAAGGCATTGCTCTGTGCAAACAAGGTCAGAACCAGGAAGCGATTGAGGCATTTGATGCGGTAGTATCGATCGATGACCATTATGCGGAAGCATTCCTGCATAAGGGAATTTCGTTTGCGAACCTCCAGAAGTATGAGGATGCGATTCGTGCGTATGATGCGGCGTTGCATATCCAGTCAGGTTATATTGAAGCATTGTATGAGAAAGGCCGGGCGCTTATTCATACGGAGCGATATAAAGAAGCCCTCACGTCTTTTGACCATGCGCTTTCAGTCAATCCAGGGATGGCGGAGGCGNNCATGAGAAAGGCCGGGCATTTTCTGCTCTGGGAAATCTTGATGGTGCAATTGCGGCATTTGACCGGGCGCTTGAGATCAATCCTACCTGTTCCCCTGCCCATTATGCGAAAGGAAAAGCCCTCTTTGAACAGGGCAATTACGATGCGGCAATTACCGAATATGACCGTGCACTGGAGATGATTCCAAAATCCGCCGCTCTGCATCATGACCGGGGTCTTGCGTATGCTGCGCTTGAGCAGTACCGCGATGCGATCCAGTCCTATGACCGGGCGCTGGAACTGGACCCGGGGGCCGCTGAAGTGTTTGTGCATAAAGGAAATGCGCTAGCCGAACTTGGCCTTTCCCGGGACGCTCTTGAAGCATTTGAAAAAGGGATTGAGAAAAATCCGCAGTTTTCTGCGGCATGGTTCGGTAAAGGCAATGCGTTGTATGATCTTGGGAAATATGCCGATGCCCAGGCAGCCTATGAAACCGGCCTTGAGATCGACCCGGAGAATGCAATCGGGTGGACTCGGCATGGCATGTCTTTAGCAGCGCAGAAAAAAGATGAGGCTGCAATCGAGTCCTATGATCGGGCGATCTCTATCGATCCATCGTTCTCTATCTCATACTTCACCAAAGGAAGTGCATACGAAGTGCTCGAAAGGTACGATGAAGCTGCGGATGCGTTCACGGCAATGCTTTCCATCCAGCCGGATTTTGTCGATGCCTGGATTCATAAAGGACGGGCACTGCAAAAACTGGAGAAATACCAGGAAGCGCTGACCGCGTTCAAACGATCGATCGAGATCGATCCTTCCCGAAAGGAAGTCTGGAACGATATCGGAACGATCCTCGATCATATAGGGAAGCATGAAGAAGCACAGATCTGTTATGGAAAAGGGCGGTAACACAGAGATGCTATACCGGGTGAATTGACCGGGTTTGTCCGGTTCGTATGATTGGGAGACAGACACTCCCATATCCTGTTTATGATGAACCCCGCCGCCCCCGA
>PNBP01000072.1 GCA_003136075.1 Methanoregula sp.
TATTCAGCACACGCTTGAATTCAAGCCGGTGAAAACCGGAACAGAAAATCATGAGTTCAACCTGGAAGTCGCTCGCGTTCCGCTTGATGTGCCGACTATCCTGCGGGTCGGGGGTTGCCACGGTCCCGAACCGGAGTTTGCATACACTGATTTCTCTACGTTTTCTTTCATTCGGATCCGCAGCAGCGTGTGACCATTTCAATGCAAACCATTCCTCATTTTCGATCGTTCAGATCTCGCCAATTACAAGGTCGTTTGAAGCAGTTTATATAAAGTCAGACACGTTTTCTTTAAAAATATACGAAAATTATATATAATGTGACCACAGAGTGGTTATTATGCCTCGTGCAGGCGAGGGGCGTTCGATACGCATCGATCCCGAAGTGTATGAGGCTTTGCTGACGCTCAAGCGTGGCAACATGACCTTCAGTGATGTCATAGAACAAATGTTGCATGACCGCTATGGCTGGCTGGATACCTATCCTACCGGACAGAGCGATCTTGCGGACTTTGTTGATATGGATCATTAACAATAGGAGCGTTTTCGGCAGCGCTCTTAAAAAAAAGAAAACACAGAAAATCGGGAATGAGTGACAATTGGTGTCAGACCAATGAACAATGTAATCCCTGAAGATATAACTGATGATAAACTGCACTGGCTTATTGAAAATGTTGAGGAAATGTTTACCTTTCAGGATGATGAGGATTATGATTCATCCTGAACAATTTGCATGCCTTTGGAGCTACCCTCCTACCGGTATCTGGTTGCTAACCTGAATTTGCACAGTATCCCCTAGTATCTCCCCCAATTTTTTTGTGAGTTCATCCATCAGCTGAGGCATGGACTCCCTTGTTTTCTCCCGCCACAAGAGAAGTTCCTGGCGAGCCTGCTCTTCGTGGGCACGCATCGTGGTGATCTGTGCGCGTTCACGTTCAAGTGACTGCATCCGCACAATGGCAGGGTTGGATGCAAGAGCACATGCCAGTTCCTGGCATTCAGAATACAGTTCATGATATTTTGTGCTTGCCGTTGCAAGTTTTGTACAGAATTGGTCTGTATTGGTAAATATCGCCCGTTCTTCCTTGTTTTTCACCGCAATTTCCCCGGCATCGATCATTTTCTGTGCGATCGGGCAGGACTTTTCAAGGGATGCGGTGATCTCAAAACTTTGTGCAACATTATCGTTCGAGAGGAGTTCCATGGTTTTTTTGAGAGTGTGCACGTCAGCGGTAAGATGTTTCCGGTTGGCAATTTTTTCGGCTTTCCTGAGAACATGGGATGCATTCATCGACAGTGACGCATAGATCTTCATGTATTCCTCACGCTGTTTTTCCTTTTCAGCGAGCAGTTTTTTTTGTTCTTCAGCAGCGCGGATAGTCGGATCTTCAGATAATTGCTGAAGCTCAGTCCCGATCTCTAAATCCCGGTCAATGCTCCCCTGAATCCGTTTCCTGGTACGGCTTTCCCGTTCGATGGATTTTTTCAGGTCATGGTTGACATCAACGAGTGCGGTATAGGTTTTTCTGGCGGTGTCTATATCGGAAATCTCCACTTTGAACCGGGAAAGAGAACCGGTTATGATGTTAATCTCGTGCCCGATGACATCAATCCCGGTCTTTGTGGCTTTCATCTCTTCGGGGAATGCTACCTGCAGGTATCTTCCCTGCCCGCGTACCGCATTAAGACAGCCTTTGAGATTTTCAACCGCGCAGGTATAGAATTCATGGATATCCTCAGGCAATTCCTTTGAGAGCGAGGAGTTCATCGCTTTTAAAAACAAGGGAAGCGAATTTTTTGCAATACTCTTTATTTTCGGGTGGGTGTCAGGGTCCTGTTCGGCACCGTTTAAGTTATTCACAATCAGCTGGAGACTGGCAGCGGCATTCCGGATTTTGTTCACCGGTGCTTCAGTTTCCTTGTGCAATGTCTCAAGAAGATGCTGTTCACGCTCATTCAGCCTCGATGGAATTTCTTCAAAGGCGATGGAAACCGGCATCTTTTCTTGTGATCCAAGGATACCTTTGAGAAATTTTAACATATATCACCTCAGGAATTCCACAATCGGAGATCGACACTTCATAAAAAGCCACCGCTGGTTTACTGGTCATCCTTTGCAATCTGGCAAAGTCGTTCAACCCCGTCTATTTCCCTGATTACCCGGGTTACTGCATCAGGAACAAGGTCCTCCCATGGTTCACTGGTGAGCATGCGGCGCCGGATTTCCGTTCCGCTGTGACGTTCCCGTTCGTACATCGCAGGCGACTGGACTTCAACGCCGGCCTCTTTGAAGAGCCGCACAACAAGCGGATTTGATGAATAACAGCAGTCGAACGGGGGTGTCATGGAACGGACATGTGCCGCCCAGAGTGCATTTCTCTGGACATCTTCGATCGGGATGACGTAGAATGGGCAGCCAAGTGTAGAAAGGGCCCGCGTGATCATAAGCACCCGCTCACCGGAAGTATAGGGATTGTCACGCGTGTGGGAGAGCTGTGCGCTGCCGACACCGATAATAATCTCATCTGCTTCAGTTGCGATCCGTTCCAGCACCGACTGGTGCCCGTTATGGTAAGGCTGGAACCTGCCGATATAAAATCCACGTTTCATGGCTTTTTTGCTCCTGAATGTGCGATGCGGGCGGCAAACGCTCCCGCGGTAAATCCCGCATCGATATTGACAACCGCAATCACCGAGCAGGACTGGAGCATACTTGCGAGCGCTGCCAGTCCCTCTCCCATATACCCGTAACCGGTACTGACAGGGACGCCAAGAACCGGTTTATCCACAAGACCGGCGACAACGGCAGGCAGTGTCCCCTCCCGGCCGGCGCAGACAATGAAGACATCGGCATCAAGCAGGGGTTTTAATGCCGGGAACAAGCGGTGAATGCCTGCCGCACCGACATCATACGCGGACCTGACCTCGCATCCCATCTCTTCTGCGATAATCTTTGCCTCTTCTGCAACCCGGATATCCGATGTTCCTGCGGTAATGATTGCAACCGTCCCACCGGTTTTTTCAGGCTCGGTACCTTTTGAGAGAATAACGATATGCGCCAGTTCGCGGTGCTCAACCGTTATTCCGGTCCCGTCACAGCGGGCCTGCAGCACAGCGATCTGTTCCGGGCTCACGCGGGTGATAATGCAGCGCCCCGTTGCATCTGCGTGACGGAAAGCGATCTCTGCAAGGTGGGAGGGATTCTTTCCCTCCCCCAGCACCACTTCGGGCATCCCGCACCGCACCGCCCGTCCCAGATCAAGGCATGCGAAATCCTCCACGCGCTCAATGCGGAGCCCTTCGATCTCCCGGGCTGCATCGTCAAGCGAACACTCGCCGTTTTTGTACCGCTCGAGTACGGTTGAAAGCATCGGATTTGCGTGCATAGATGTGATAATACAGATATGGGAGGCGTATTATAAGTTAGTTCATTCTTATGTCGTACCTCACGTATGTCGCGGTTTTCGGTGCGGCTGTCGTCATCTTTCTCTGGCTACGCGACGCGCGCATCTTCTTTCGGACGGGTTTACCCGGGTACCGGAAAGCAGCATACCATGGCGTGTTGTATGGCGCAGTTGGTACCGTTGCGGTACTGTGCTGCCTGGCAAACCTCGAGCTACTGGGTCTTGGGCTTATCCTTGCCGCGCTCTACCTGCAGGGACGGATTTTGCGCGAAAAAATCTGGGGAAATGAACCCTGGCCCGTGCGTTTCCTTGGCAGTATTCCGCGGTCACGGGCGAATAAGAAATAATGGTTGTGGTGATTAATACCATTAAGGGATTTTTGACATGCTCCAGAAACCGCGAGGAACACGG
>PNBP01000016.1 GCA_003136075.1 Methanoregula sp.
CGTTCAGGCACTCCGCCATACCCGGGGCCGGTTCCACGGCAGTTACGTGATCCACTGTTTTCGCAAGCGGAACGGCAAGTGTCCCGGGACCGGCCCCGATGTCCAGCACCTTGGATTCCGGGGTGATTTTCATAGCGTGAATCCGTGACCGGGACTCTTTCCAGTTATCGGCTTTTGCCATCCGGTCGAATTTCCTGCACNNTCCAGTCGATGTCGATGATATCAGTCATGAGAAAATTCCCGTGAAAAGAATTGCAACCCTCGTTCGATCGTATATCGCATCCAGTTCAGGCAGCATAAACATTTGTTGTTGACAAATTAAAAATGTTTAACACATTTATTCTATGAAGGCATTCCGGGATAGTGGCAAAGGCTGGACTGCCGGCAGTCGATACGGATACAGGAGGAAAGACCAATGGTACAAAACAGGCCCGGGACAATTCTTGAACAAGGGTATGAAAAACTGGTGAGCGAATACCGGCGACTTGACCTGCCAAATAGTACCGTGAAAAATTTCGGGATCAATCCCGGCTGGAATGCCGTGATCGGCTCCAATGATTGTTGCGGGGTCGCGATGAGTTTCCAGGAAAATAATCCCCTGTACGGAATCGACCAGACCCTCCAGGACCTTGAGTACCTGAAGTCCTGCGTCGGTTCATCGCTCTTTGAAGTGGCATCTGCAAATATCTCAAGCCCCCACCTTTTCCGGCGCTCGATTGCCCTGACCGCGCTCAACGCACTTTCCCAGCCCTTTGTAACCGATGAAATGCTGGAGGCCAAAGGATATGCCATTGGGATTGAAGTAAAAGATCTGGTCAGGCNNTCACCGACCAGCGCCCGGTGGAGACGTTCCGGACAACGATTGTCGGGGAAACCATCAGTTATGGTCCCTCCGGGATCATCGTCCACCCGGCGGAGGAGAACCGGGAAGTACTAAAGGACGCGGATGTCGCAATCATCACCGGCTCCACGCTCGTGAATGGAACCTTCGAAGAAGTCGTGGGCTATTCAAAGCATGCTCGGATCCGGGCTCTCTACGGGTCGAGTGCCCAGCTGATCCCTGACGTTCTCTTCGAGAACGGGATCAACATCGTGATGTCCGTTGCCATCAGTGACCCGGCCCGGTTTGCATCCGATGTGATGAATGCGCCGGACATGGAGACGGCGCTCAGGAAGCACCAGTGGAAGTACAACGTGGGGTGTTTGTGACCTGGCGGAGTTCCGGGTGAAAGCATTTTTTTTCGGCGAGAATCATCATAGGCTTTTCGTTAATCTTAACGGGATCACCAGGTCGCCGTTTTCAAAACAGATTTTTAAATTTTTTTTGCTCACGGTTTCCGGATAATCATCCAGAACCCGGAGTTNNCCCGTACCCGCCGCCGATATACGCGACTCCCCCGGGTTTCATGACCCGGCAGATCTCCCGGAACGCGGCCGGCAGATCCTGCCAGAAGTGGTACGAACCCCGGCTGACCACGAGATCGAACGCGCAGTCGCCCGCGGGGATTGCATGGACATCGCCGAGTACCGGGATCACGCGCCCGTAAAGATTACGGGCACGGATGTTCTGTCCGGCGAGCGCGTGCATCTCCCGCGAGCTGTCGAGTGCTGTCACGCGGAGGTCCGAGAGAAGGGCAATAGCAATCGCGAGTGGGGCCGGGCCGGACCCGATATCGAGGCAGGTGCCGGTGTTGATCCCGGTGCGTTCGAGGATCTGGTTTGCGATGACCGGGTAGATCCGGGCAAACGTGGTTTTTGTAAATTCGTCGTACTCCCGGGCATTGTCGCCGGTTTTCGAAGAGTCTCTAGGTTCTGTCATGGCAGGTCAATCGCCGTCACCGGCTTTGTCCGGTGTTTCCCAAAATTTAAAATGGTAAGAAATGAGTGTGCCGGGATGACATGAGGTCATCTCAACAATGTGAAGTCTTTTAGGGAACGATCGGCATCTTCGTCTTGGAGATCATCTTCCCGTCGGTTGTGTCAATTTCGAGATCGACGGATTTTCCGACATCGGCTGATCCGTACCCCCCGCCATCGTAGACCATCGTTTCTCCCTATTTCCAGACAATGACATCCATGCCGCCATCCGTTGCGTTGAGCCAGAACTTGCTCGCAGAGTTACGGATTTTCGACTTGTCTATAACAGGGTTCCCATTGAGGTTCCCAATATATGGGCCCCAGTCGTCTCCTTTCCTGATGAGGACCTGGGTCTTTGCGGTAACCAGTTCGTCCCCGCCCATGTGATTGAATTTGACAATGTTCGGACCAGTGCCATTCACATAGACCGTTCCCTGGATGGTCGCCTGGGGCGCTTTGTTATTTGTCTGCGCCGAACTCCCGGCATATGCGCTGACGATCGCAGCAATGATTATTGTCACGACCAGCATGAGCATCACGCCAACAACGGGAGAGACCGCATTTTCGTTTGTTCTGTGCATTGCTTATCCCTCCACGGAGACGTCTTTGTTGACAATCGTCTTACCGGTCGGCGTATGGACGATCTTGATGTTCACGGTATCCCCGGGTCTCAGGTAATACCAGCTGGGCCCGAGGACCCCCATCATCATGTCCTCGCTCTGACCAGAGTCAAGTCCGACAGTATTATAGAGATACGCTGTGGCCCCAACCGGAGAGGTTCCTGAATGTGCATTATACGATTGTCCATAGGAATACTGGAACGGTTTGGCACCGGTAGCATTTGTTGGATCAGTGCTGGTTATACCATAGCCTAGCTGATATGCCCCATTTGAAGCACCGGTCCTCGTGTTGCCATAAGCCCCACCGAATGGACGTGCAAGCATCGTGGTCCCCGGTAACAGGTTGTAGTTCCCAACNNAATTATTTGTCAGCGCGATCCCATTCACATCCGAAAAAGCGCAACTTGTACTACCTCCGGCACACGCAGATTGGCTTACTGGTTCAAACGGCCAGAAATTTGCATCAGTAGATCCGTTTATGCTGGAAACTCCCGGACCATATCCGAGCGGTACGACTGCCTTCCAGTCATCGAGAATTGTCCAGCCGTTGACAATATAATAAATATGATAATTCGGCTTTCCCGGTATGATGGTGCTGCCGTTCGTAATTTTGGTGCCATCTGGTAATACTTTACT
>PNBP01000052.1 GCA_003136075.1 Methanoregula sp.
CCTATCTGCAGCGCAAGATCGGATTCGATGTCGGCGTAGAGCCCGGCGCAGAGATGAAGGCTGCTATCGAAGAGGCGGACAGCCACAATATACCCGTCGCTCTTGTTGACCGGGACATCCGGCTGACGCTCCTGCGGTTCTGGAAATCCCTTGGGCTCATCGAGAAACTCAAGATGTTNNGCGCTGATCGATGAGCGGGATGCCTATATCGCGCACCAGTTGATCCTGTTAAAAGTGCAGCGTCCTGAAGGGCGTATCCTTGCGGTTGTCGGAGCCGGACACCGGCAGGGCATCATGAATTATCTTGAAAAGCCAGAGACCCTTCCACCGTTTGATGCACTTTCGCATGAGCCAAAATCATTCCCGTGGGGGAAAATATTCGGGTTTGCGGTCACAGGATTATTTGCATTCCTGCTGGTGGCAATAGCATTTTCCGGCGTCGGCTGGACGGTTTTGTTATATGCATTCATCTTCTGGGTAGTCATTCACGGTGTGCTGGCGGCGATATTTACCCTGATTGCCGGAGGGCACCCGTATTCCGCGCTTACCTGTTTTGGCGTCGCATGGATGACCTCGTTAAACCCGATGCTCCACGCAGGGTGGATCGCGGCATACGTAGAAGCCCGGGTAAGAAAACCCCCGGTGTCGGATTTCAGGAAGATCTATGCCGCAGAATCTATCGGCGAAATGGCCCGTATTCCGCTCTTCAAAGTGGTCCTTGTCGCGGCGCTCGCTAATCTTGGAAGCCTGATTGGTACCATTCTGTATTTCATCTTCGTCTTCCCGGTGCTCGGCATTGACCCGGGGGTTGTGATAACAACCGGTGTCCACAACATGTGGTCATGGGCAACCGGGTGGATGTAATCTTTTTTTTCATAAATCATTACAATCCATAATAGAGTTCATTGATGTGGGCAAACTACCTCCATACCCCCGGTTACGATNNGCCCCCGCGGCGGTTCTGAAATGAATTTTACATTACCCTTAATGATTATTGTCGCCATTTATTGAGATTTAAAAAAACCACCTTGCCCAGAGAGGGGTCGATAAGACTCCCGAGCGACCCCATAAGGGCTGGGATGTATCGTAAAAAACACATCCCTGTCNNGATGTTTCGATCGATGAAAAAAACGATCACGTTATTATTCCATAATTGCATTCAGGAGAAACCTAAAAAAAATATCCTTTGAATATGTTCAGGCAGATTCTCACCAAGTTACCGAAGTTCCCGGATTTCCTGATCGATCCAGTCCTGGATAATGAGTTTCATCTGTTTTCGTGTCATGCCGGGGCAATACCGGACGCGGATCTCGATTTCCAGCATATCAAGAACCGGCTGTACGGATTTAAAATACGCCTCCGTACTGGTAAATCCCCCGCTTTTTTCGATATAAAGCATGATTAGATCATTCAGGTGATCAAATTCTTCGGTAATCTCCACGATCCTTTCAAGACACATGCCTGTTGCAATTTCGGCAAGGAACTGAACATCTGCGGGAGTACAACACTCACGAGCATACTTGTTGGCCGGTGAACCCGTGGCTGACTGGTCGCTTTGATCTGGCATGATATTGGTAACCTCGAACCCACTCCGGAGTAATGCAAAAAGTCTCTTTTACCAGTACCAGATATCCTCATCTTCAGACATAAAAATATTCTTTTTACCCTTGAAACGGCTCTTTAAAATAAAATCGCCCGGTAAAAGAACAAACGTCGATATTATTATCCACTTTCACATCTACGTTCTCTTTGAATGCACTCCTGTTTTTGTAATCCGGAAATGCCCGTGGGGGAAGGTGAATAATACATGAGCAGTACGGCACTCCTTGTCATTGAAGGGCTCTGGTGGACTCCCGAACAAAAACCCAAGCGCCCGTCAGTACTCGCATTTCTTGAAGGGCTGGAAAGTTACAAAGGCGATTTCAATATCTATTATTCGAACTTCTATGAAAAAGTCGGGTTCCGCCGCGCCCTCACTGACGATCTCATGAATACGCGGGAGGACCGGCTCTTCCTGTACGTCGCAGCCCACGGGACCGACAAACGAATCGGCGGGCTGAAGTCAAAAACCGGCATGAAAATCCCGGAAATGTTCCGGGTTGTCCGGAATGCGGCGAATTACACAAATATCGAAGGCGTGATCATCGGCTCCTGCAGTGTCGGCAACAACATCGACGATTTCATCTCCACCACAAAAAATTCACGGATCGCATGGCTGTTTGGCTACACCTGCGAGATCAGCTGGATGGCATCGACGCTGATCGATGTTTCCATCTTTGAGCATCTCATGAAACTGAAAAAGAGCGATCTCGCAAACCGGAAAAAAATTCTCAATGCATTTATCAAAGCGCTTGGCCGGTTCAATGGCGATTACACGCTCTGCAAGACAAAGGGGAAAAATATTGCGCTCAAAGATGCGATCACGCTCGTTGTCCAGCCACGCAGCCCGGGGAGCAAGGCTCAGGATGAAACAAAGTACCTTCTCGAAAACCTTGGCTGGAATAAAAAATAAGAATTTTATATTCAATTGTCGTGACAACGTTTTCGAGCGATGCATAATTCTTTTAAGATTGGCCCCACTGCCTGCAGGGGTCGATTGTGGGGGCTCGTCAACCCTTTACGGGGCAAGATTTTCTCTCTCTTCAGCAAAAAGTAATGTTATTTTTCATTTGTTTGGTTTGTTCGTTCTAAAAGCGCCGCGAGGGCACCCCGTCCATGGCGGCGGGGTCCATCGTAACCNNACCGGGGGTATGGGGGCAGTTTACCCCCATCAATGAAATTGGTGAATGATGTGATCACTTACAACAAAGAATCGTTACATCAATAAATTTTCATTTCTCTAGTGCCAAAACCGCGGATTTCATGCCGGTTTTTTTTATTGACTTGTAGGATACCATCGGCGCACTCATTCACAAAAATAATTCCAGGAATTCCCCTTCAACCCGTTATTTATTAGCCGACGGCGCAGGAGCTGGCTTGGGCAGATAGGGGATAAGCGTTGCCGCAAGTTTTGCGATATCCATTGACTGGAGGACGACGTTGCCCGGCCCGGTAAGCGTGGTGACAAAGAGCCCTTCCCCGCCAAAGAGGACGGTTGAGACCCCACCGGCAAGTGCGATATCATACTTCACCGTGTCTTCAAAGCCGACAACAAGCCCGGTCTGGACTTTCACAACTTCTTCGGGCTTGAGCGACAACTCAATGATGTCCCCGCAACAGTGAAGGAACACCAGACCATCGCCGGTCATTCTCTGGAGGATAAAACCTGCACCGCCAAAAAGCCCGGCCCGGATCCTCTGCGCAAACGCGATATCGAGGTTCACGTGTTCCTCGCAGCAGAGGAAGCACTCTTTCTGGGCGATGTAATCTTTCCCGGGTGTAATTTTCACCGTGAATATTTTTCCGGTAACATTTCCGGCAAAGGACACGAACCCACGTGAATCCTGCGGGGTGAACCGAGTAAGAAAGAGACTCTCGCCGGTTACCATGCGTTTGATACCGGAGAAAAGTCCGCCTTTCATCTGGCTTTCCATGAGCATGTTGCCGCTCATGTTCACCATCGATCCGGCTTCTGCAAAGAGTCCTGCTCCCGGTTCCAGCACACATTTTACCATCTGGAGATTATCACCGATGATCTCGAACTTCAGGGTCATTACTATGATCGTTGTTCCGGGAAGAGAAATGTGTTGTGAATTTTTTAATGGATGAAACCGTATCAGATGAAATTTTTGTAGGGTATGACCGGTGCAGGCAGAATGCTCCGGTTCGCGGATTGGTCTACCCATCTTCCGACAAAGTAGCTGATGTAATCCGGGAAAAATTCCCGGAACGTGTGCCTGACATCTGGGAAGAACAGGCAGAACGGTCTGCGGCCCAAGGTCATCCGCTCAACAAAATCGCCGTCCTTTTCAATCTGGCTCTTCTCTTGGATAACGATATGCCGCAGGATCTCTTTGGAGACCATACTAATTACCAATTAGTAGAATTGATAAAAGGTTCTCATTGGTAATGAGTATTAATGCATCACCCGCTCGCCAAAACCCCCAGGACCTGGTAACCGTACCTATACTCACACCCCTTCGGTCTCCTGCACGCTCTTCTTATAGGTCTCCCGGATACTCTGTGCCACAAGAGATCCGGTAGAGAATGCTGCCTGAAGATTATATCCACCCGTGTCGCCATCAATATCGAGCACTTCGCCAACAAAGTAGAGATGAGGAACCCGTGTAGATTTCAGGGTTTTTGGATTTACGCCATCCCGTGCCACCCCTCCCCGGGTCACCATCGCAACAGAAAATCCTCCCGGGGCCTCAACAACCAGGGGAAATCCCGTGCAGTATGTAGCCAGTTTTGTTCGCATTGTGGCAGAAAAATGGGCGCATTTGAGGTCATCCGGAATCCCGGATAAGAGAAGGAGTTTCCGGTTAAGGCGCTCCGGAATGGGATAGCCGGCAAGGATGGTTCTGATATGCCAGGCAGGGTTCTCAGAAACACGCATCGCCAGATCCTGAATAAAATCCTCGCGGGTCAACTTCCCGACAAATGAGAGCCGGATCTCATCTCCTGACCGGATATCCCGCGACGCATCGAGAATACCCGGGCCGGATAATCCAAGATGCGTGAACAGGACGTCCCCGGTATGGTCGGAGAGTTTCCGGTTCTCCCGCCAGACCGAGAAGTGCATCATCTCAAACGAGATCCCCATGAGCGCTGCGAACGGGTAATCCCGGATCAGGAGGGGTGTGAGCCCGGGAGCAATTTCAGTGACCGGCTGACCCAGCGATTCGGCAAAACGGTACCCGTCACCGGTCGATCCGGTCTTTGGATACGATGCACCGCCGGTAGCAATCACTACTACGCTGGCACGGAGTTGGGATTCTTGTGTGGTGATAACAAATCCTTTGTCAACCCGGATAATTTCTGTCACGGGGCTTAAACACCGGATTTCAATACCCCGTATCCTGCATTCATCGGTAAGAATGGTGAGGATATCCGCAGCGTTTCGTGATTGTGGAAAGACCTTGCCGTTTTCTTCCGTTATCATTTCAAGGCCGCGTTCATGGAAAAATGCGATGAGATCACGGTTAGTAAAGTGAAAAAGTGCAGGCCGGATAAATTTCTCCTGCCCCCGGTAATGGGGCAGGAATTCCCGGATAGCACCGTCATGGGTAATGTTGCATTGCCCTGACCCGGAAAGCAGCAGTTTTGTCCCGGGGCTCTCTTTTTTTTCCAGCAGGATAATGCGGCAACCGGTTACTGCCACCATGATTGCACAGAACAAACCGGCCGGCCCTCCACCGATTACAGCAACATCATACGGTTCCATGGCAATCAACGTTGGTATAATGTGCCGTGCCAGACATATTGAAGTATTGCCCGGGGAGCAGGTGAGGTTTAGATCGTTAATTTTAAAAATTTTTTAGAAACTCACGTCATCTGAAACGATTCCCCATAACAAATGAGAAATGATACTGCCTGAAATCCCGGGAAACTTAAAAAAATGGCAGAAACGTCAGGATAAAAACAATTTATACGTCTTTTCTCAGCCAGACCGCATAATGATGGCGCAACTCTTCGGTCTCTTCAGGAGTGAAATCCTTCTTATTCATTTTGATGAGATATTTCTGCATTTCATTGACAATTTTTTCTGCTTCATGGTAATCTTCAACTTCAAGATATGCCGGTGCTTTTGCTACCTCATAGGCAAGACCACATATCGGACAGAGTTTCCATTTCTGGAAACGGTCAACGTACGTGAATGTTTTGCACCCCGGACACCGGAGAATGAGGTACATGGTAAACCGTTGATCTGCGTTATCGTGATAAAAATATATCGGTTGCCCGATATTTTTTGAAAAATACACGCCAAAAACAGATGATTGGTACCCCCCATGGGGTAACCGGAACCGGGGTTATCACGACATCCCCCTATCCTGCCATGGAACGTGCCGGGAGGGTACCTGATTCCCTTGTGGGAAAAAAATCCCCATGGACATTCTGTATACCAAATTCTGTATTTTTGAGGGGTTCACCATCTCAAACGAAATCCCTATATCAACCAGTCACCTCATAGAAAAGGTATATGGTTCAGATTCAGGTTATGGGTGTGGAAGGACTCCCGCTTATCCGGGCTGGTGACAACCTTGCAGAAATGATCTGCGGGAAGATACCGGTGCAGGATGGCGATATCCTGTCAATTGCTTCGACTATTTACTCTAAGTCTAAAGGNNGGGTATACGCAGGCGCTCTCGACCATCACACCAACAGAACGGGCATACCGGCTCGCACACCTGAATGGCGAAGATCCCCGGTTCGTTCAGTCAGTACTCGATGCATCGGCGGATATCATCATGGAGCACCCCTTCATCCTGTCAGAACTCCCGTTTGGCCATATCGGTGTGCGGGCAGGAGTTGACCAGAGCAATATCGAGGATGATATGGTGATCTACCTGCCTCCTGATCCCATGGGCGCTGCTGACGAGGTCAGGGCGGAAATAAAAAAAATTGCTGGGAAGGATGTGGGTGTAATTATCACTGATACCTGCGGGCGATCATTCAGGCGCGGTNNCCGGGGGGATACGGATCTATTCGGGCACGTGCTCAAGATCACCGAGGAAGCTGTTGTCGATGAGATTGCCGGGTTTGCAAATTTTGTCATGGGTGAGAGCAACAATGGTGTCCCGGCCGTCATTTTCCGGAACTGCCCGACATGGACCGGTCATGACAGCCTGTATTTCACAAAAGATGAGGACCTCACCCGAAAAGCCTTAAAAAAAGAGAGGAGTTAATAGACCGTGTTCAGAACGAGAATGATTATGCCTACGACAGCGGCAACACCCATCACCACAAGCGGGTTGATGTGAATTGCACGACGGTCCTCGCTCTCGTAATAATTTACCAGACCTGCCGAGGAGAGTAATCTTCCACCTTGCTTCTTTGCCATGCAAATATATTTCATTTTTCAACATATAAAGGAGAGTCACAGTATACTATGAAATCCTCGCAGGTAATCTCCGGACAGGCACTTCTGGGTGATGAATTCTCCCTTGAACCGGTTGATATTATTGTACACGGCGGGATCATTACCGCCATTGAAGATAATCCCCGTGCGCCGCCGGTCTGGATCTGCCCGGCCTTTTTTAATGCTCACACGCACCTTGGCGATACCGTCGCGATGGACTATCCCGTGCAGGGTTCCCTTGACCATCTGGTCACGCCTCCCAACGGGATAAAACACCAGCTGCTCGCCCGTACCCCGCATCAGGATCTCGTTGACGGTATGCGGGCAAGCATCACCGGCATGATTGCTACCGGGACACACGGGTGTGCCGATTTCCGCGAGGGCGGCATTGGTGGAGTCCGGGCGTTGCGCGAAGCGGCGAACGGGCTCGCATTCCAGACAGAAATTTTCGGGAGGGATGGCGGGGAAACCGAAGCGGATGGACTGGGCATCAGCAGTGCCCGGGACGTACCGGGTGTGGAGAAACAGGTAAAAAAAGCCCGGAGCCTGAATAAAAAGAT
>PNBP01000046.1 GCA_003136075.1 Methanoregula sp.
AGAGGATGACGGTGCCTCCGGTGACCGCGCTCCGATCGCCGCCTGACTCGCGGATTACCGGTGCACTCTCCCCGGTAATCGCGCTTTCGTTTATCGAAGCGATCCCCACCACAACATCTCCGTCAACCGGAATGGTATCCCCGGCTTTGACATAGAAGAGGTCCGATTTGCGCAGCGTTGAGGAAGAGACAAGGGTGAAGTCTGCAGGGGTAGGTTCCCTCCCATTCTCGATCCCGTACCCAAGATAGAGTTTCTTGGCCTCGGTGTCCCGCCGCATCTTTCGCAGGGCCTCGGCCTGCGCTTTTCCCCTGCCCTCAGCAAGGGCCTCGGCGAAATTTGCAAAAAGAACCGTGAACCAGAGCCACACGGCGATCGCACCGATGAACCCGGCCGGTGCCTCACCGTTTCCGCTCAGCGCTTGTACCCAGAGGAGGGTGGTTATCACGCTGCCAATCTCAACGGTGAACATGACCACGTTGTGGTAAAGGGTCCGCGGGTCGAGTTTCAGGAAAGCGTCGATCACCGCACGCTCATACAGGGAGTATTGTCTTTCCGACGCGTGCTTTGTGTTGCTGTGTTCAGACATGGACAACACCTCTTGCGATCATGGTGAGATATTCAGCGATAGGACCAAGCGAGAGTGCCGGGAGGAAACTGAGTGCCCCGATGATTATTACGACAAAGACGAGCCAGACGATGAAGAGCGGCCGGTGATCGCGTAGCGTCCCGTCGCTGACCGGTATGATCTTTTTAACGACAAACGACCCCGCGAGCGCAAGCGTGATAATGGCAACTGCGTAGCGCCCGACAAACATAGCAAACGCCGTCGCCAGGTTGTAGAAGAGGCTGTTTGCCGACAGCCCACCGAATGCGCTGCCGTTATTCTGGGACGCGGAGGAGAACGCGTACAGGATCTCCGAGAACCCGTGCGGCCCGGGGTTGAAGACTGCCGATGAACCGGCTGTGTTGAGGACCGCAATGGCTGTGAGCCCAAGGATGAGGAAGATCGGGATGAGAATATGGATTGTGGAGAGGGCCATTTCGCGGGGTTCAATCTTTTTTCCATAGAGTTCCGGAGTCCGCCCGACCATCAGACCAGCGATGAACATGGCAAGGATGACAAAGATGAGCATGCAGTAGAGACCGGAGCCGACCCCGCCAAATACGATCTCGCCGAGCTGCATATCGAAGATCTGCACAAAACCGCCAAGCGGCATGAACGAATCGTGCATGGAGTTGACGGCACCTGTTGACGTCGCGGTGGTGACGACCGAGAAGAAGGCGGACTGGACGACCCCGAACCTCATCTCCTTCCCCTCCATGTTCCCGCCCGGCTGGATCGCCGAGGGAGTCTGGTCGATGCCGAGAGGGGTGAACGCAGGATTGCCATTCACTTCAGACCAGATACAGATCCCGACGAGTGGTACAAAGATGATGGTCATCGCGATCAGAATTGCGATCCCTTTTCTCGCCGACCCGATCATCTTCCCGAAGGTGAAGCAGAGCGCTGTAGGGATAATGAGGATAGCGAGAACTTCAAGGAAATTGGAGAATGGTGTTGGGTTCTCGAACGGGTGGGCGGAGTTGGCGTTGAAGAAGCNNCGCCGCCATTCGTGCCGAGCTGTTTTATGGCGATCTGCGATGCAGCCGGCCCGAGCGGGAGTGACTGTGTCGTAACAAGCGCCCCGGTTGCATCCTTTACCGGATCGAGGAGCGGAACCGTGACCGGGCCGCTGAAGGTCTGGACCGTTCCCTGCGAGACGAGGAGGAGCGCGATGATGATGCAGATAGGGAGCAGGATCATGACACTGCGGATGAGGAGTATCCAGAAGTTCCCGATCGTTGTTGTCGACCGGCGCGAGAAGCCATAGATGAATGCGATGAGGATTGCCATTCCGACGGCTGCTGACATGAAGTTCTGGACCGCAAGGCCGATCATCTGAGTCAGGTAACTGACGCCGGTCTCTCCGGCGTATGCCTGCCAGTTGGTATTGGTCGCGAAACTTACTGCGGTATTGAGCGAGAGGTCCCACGAAGCCTGTCCCACGCCGGCAGGGTTGAGGGGCAGGACCTGCTGGACCTGCTGGAGGATAAAGACAACTGCGATCCCGATGACGGAGAAACTCATCATCGCGACGGCGAACATCTTCCAGTCCATCTCCTCTCCGCGATCCACACCCGAGACCGAGAGGATCCATTTCTCTACCGGGTCGATCACGGGGGAGAGGAATGTCGGCTCACCGGTGTACAGCTTTGCCATGAACCCACCGACCGGTACTATTAAGGCAGCAAGGATCAGGAAGAAGATGATCAGCTGGATCCAGTCCGTCATCCTCAGGCCGAAAATGAGCGATGAGGATCCGGCTGATAATCCGGCCGATGGCGTCACGGTAATTTTGTGGGCGCTTAGGTCATCAAGCGCTAGGTTGAGTTTGAGAACGTTGACCCGGGGTTCACCCAGAAGGCCAAACTGCTGGCGCTCGGTCTGCTGTGCTACCAGCCCCGTCACGTCGCTCTCGCTCAGGTTCCTTTCCCGGGCTATACGGGAGACCTGATAGTTCGCAGCAGCGACGCTGATATCGGGATCGAGGCCGCTCCCCGACGATGTAACGAGATCGACAGGGATTGGTTTCGTATTGGTGGGATCAGTTGAATGGAGGACGTCGACCCGGGCTTTAACCTCATCAATGAGGGCCGGGTTGGTGGGGCCGATGTTCGAGCCGGACGATACCCCGGAATTATACGGTACCGGGCTCGTTGCCGAGAGCCGGCCCCAGAAGTATTTCGGTGATGTGAAGGGTTGACCGATGAGAGCCGAGCCAACCACTTTACCGTCATGTTCGATCAGATACCCGTTTGCCTGGACCGGGAAGATCACCTGGGCGATACCGGTGACCACCACCGGGTATACGATACCGGTAATGATAGTGATGAGAAAAAAAACGATAAGCGCGGGTCTTGCCTGCTTCCGGATCATAGATCCGAGTTGTCCGAGTGCCATTGAACTCCCCTCAATACAAACTCGCTCTTTTGTCTGGCAAAGAGTGTTCGCATTATCAGCGTTCTGGTTTCTAGTATTTAGCGACATTGGTTTCCCGATGGGCAATTGTCCGGGAAATATCTGAAAAAATCCTGTGGCTACGACGGGACTGGAAATTTGGATGGAATTACTTTTCCAAATGGTACTTTATTAAATTTTGCACCGGGCAAAATTGCTGATCAGACGATGTCATCTCAACGGGGAGATTGGTTCCTTGACATTTTATGACATTATCTTAAAAAAGGGAATTTGCCATGTCTCAAATTAAGGCATTAACGCCCCGATAACAGAAGCCGCCGGAGGGAATTGAACCCTCGACCTGCTGATTACGAATCAGCCGCTATGCCGCTAAGCCACGGCGGCGTACTACCTCACAATATCGCCTTGTGCAATTATAAACCTAATGAAGAAACAAAAAAATTGTTTGGCTGAAATAAACCCCCCCGTCATCAATCATGCCGGTTTTCTGGTTAGCCGCACGAGATTGCACATGAGTGTTACACTCTTGTCATGAGCTGACTGAAATCTTCGGTGATATGAGGCAATAATAAACGATGCCCTGTGGTATTCCTGTAATGACAATCCCGGATATACTGGTTGATCAAAAAAAAAATTGCAGTATATGATCCCCACTCCGGGCCTCCGTCCTGACTGTTTCGAAATATGGGAATCCGGCTTTTTGTAAAGAACCCCAAAGTAAAAGTCTCTAAACTTTGTCTTTTTGTGTCAACGTTTGAGAGAGTGTATCAAAATGTATTTTTTTAAACAAAATTTGGTAATGATTTAATCCACAATTTAAGAGGTATCAGCCAACTACATACCCATCAGGACTTTCTGTTGGAACATGAGGACTGCAATAAACAGGAGAAGGACACCAAGTATCTTCTTGATCTGGGGATCCTTGATTTGGGGTGCAACATTCGCCCCGATAAAAGCGCCAAAGGCCGCCCCTGCACCATACACTACCACATACGGCCATGCGATCTGGCCAATCATGGCATGGGTTGTTGCACCAGTGATGGACACGAGAATGATTGAGAACATCGATGTCGCGACTGCATAATGCATGGGAATACCTGCTGTGGCAAGGGCAGGCACGAAGACCACACCGCCGCTTGTGCCCGTCACTCCGCTTAACAGGCCACCGATAAAACCCCAAAAAATTAGGTGGGAATACCAGATACGATTGACCGGCTGGGTGCCCTGACCCTTGACGCTGGTCGCCAGGATAAAAGAGGGACCAATCTGGATCTCTTTGAGGAACCGGAAAGAGGGAATTAGCATCTCCAGGGAAATCAGCAAGAGCATGATGCAGAAGATGGCAACAAGGATCCGGGCATCCACGAACATAGTGAGAAAGGATCCGATCATGGATGCAATCATGCTGGGTATGATGAGAACGAGTGCCACCTTGTAGAGGATCACACCCTGTCTCCTGTACCAGATGGAGGCAGACAGCGAGGAGAAGATAATAATTGCAAGGCTGGTGCCGATTACGGTTTTCGCATCCAAGCCGAAGATGAGGGTGAGGGTTGGAACATACAAAAAGCCCCCGCCTAAACCGACTATAGCGGCAATGATACCGATACCCATTGAGATGAGATACGCGGCAAAATATTCGATCATAGAATGTCCCTGTTCTTTGGTGGATGTGGTCACTTATGGGGTATAAGGCATAAATTCACTCCATATTCGGATTAAGATTCCGGTTCTGTCGGGGAAGCCCTAAAGGCTACCCATTCTACCCCCGCTTGTGCCATCATGCCCCCGGGTCGGGGGACGGATTACCGCGCCTGCGACCGCATGAGGGAATTTCGNNGGCACAGTAAGGATAGCCCCCTGAGAGGGGACAGATTACCGTACCTGCGACCGCATGAAGGAATTTCGGTTTACCGTCGTTGACTCTCTGAACATTTGTAAAAAGACAAAGTGAACATTGACTCTCTTTAAAGAAATGAATGCTCCTTGTTCCCTGACAATACCCATTCTGGTAATGGTTGCATTACGTCAAAAAACGGTATAAAAAAGGTTACGAATACCCGCTGAGTGTTGTTACATTATCGATTGGCTTTTTATCCGGGGAGCTGTTGATCGCTCCGAACTTGGTCTCATATTCCTGTACGGTTTTTGTGAGAACCGCAAGTAAGTTCTTTGCATGGTTCGGGGTGATGGAAACGATTGCTTTTGCCCGTGCCTGGTTCACCTGCGGGAGCTGGTGAAGGAACATAAACGTGAACTCGTCATCTTTGAACGCGATCTGGATCATATTGCTGTACACGGGATCGAGGGTTGGCGGAATATTGACGGAGATTTCCTGAGCTGTCATGAGTAGAACGTGTGCCGTGATGGTATGAAAAGATTGGGCTCTTTGGGCATCCCATTCCGGAGCGTGACCGCGGCAACGCTTTCGTTAAGTATAATCGGGTTGGTTTCCCATTCTCTTTGCAGGGGATTTGTCTGACTGACAATAAAGAATCAATCGCTATTTCCGATATCGTGTACTGCCATGCATGTGCCATGAAATACTATTTTGAGCGACATGAGCCGCGCACTGAATCAGACCGGTATGCAATCTGCAAGCAGGTCTCCTATCACCTTGGTATGCCGCTCGATGCGGAAGCGATCTGGCAGGAGGTGCTCGCGGTCCACCCGGCGATTGATGTGGAGCAGCGCACGTTCCTCGATACCTGTGTCACAAAATGCCAGGCCGCGAAATGGAAACCATCAGTCCAGACAGATGTTATGGTCGTTTCAAAGAAGCACGGTATTGTGGGGATGGTGGACCGGATGTGTACCGATGGCACGTTCAGTATCATCCGGGCTTCAGGCGCAATGTCCTTTGGAACCTATGCGTCAGACCGGTTGCGTATTGCGTGCGTTGCGCTCTGCCTCGAGGAGATGACCGGTACTGAGGTGAACGGTGGCAATGTGGAATATATCCCGGATGGGGTATCACGGTTCCACACAGTGCAGCCCCGGGACCGGCGGCAGCTCCTGTCAACCCTGCACACCGTACGCTCTATCCATGCCGGGGATGTCCCGCACCACCCGCTGAATGCACCCTGCAAACGGTGCCGGCATAAGGAGCGGTGCGAGAGCAGCGGGCACCGGCTATCGGAATTGTTATAAAAAAGAAGCGGATTTACCCGCTTTTATCCTGCTAAAACCCTGTCCTGCCCCGAAATAGTTTCGCTATGCCAGAATATCCGGCTCCCTTTGTTTTCGTGAACAGGTTTTCACTTTCGCCGTGCGCAGACTCGGGCACTTTTATCTGTCCGCCACCAACCATCAAAATCCAGCAATGGAGGTGAAACCCGATGGTACAACGAATCGAGACAGGGACAGCGGAAGGTGACGCACTGGGGTTTTCCGGAGACCTTTTCTCCGGCTGGCTTGAGTTCCGCCCCGGGCACCAGCTCTACCTGCATTACATCATCTCACGGCACCGCAATGAAGGAAATACCCAGGCCCTGCTCTGTCAGTGGCTGTGTGACGGGTACGATGTACGGGTAGTGATGCCGCGGCCGATTATGCAGCATATCCTCAGAAAACTGCAGTTTGTCCCTTCCCGTGAGTATTTTCCGGACCAGTATGAGGATCAGGTTGAAGTCTGGTGCAAACCGGGAGCCGGTCAAGCGTGCAGGAATTCCAGCCCACAGGCTGGAAAAGTGGGGTTCGGGTAGTCTTCAATGGACGATCCTAACGATGTCATCATTTGCCTGTCGGGATTTATGCATTCCGGGATCAGAAAATGCGGGGAGAAAAATAAAGAGGGTACCTATCCGCGTTCAAGCAGTGTCTTTGAGATGATGTATTCGTTGGGGGCCTCACGTGTCGTGCCGACAATCAGCCAGCGCTCGTTGCCATGCTGCTCGCAGACCCCGCAGGCTTCGATCCTCTCGCTGTCCAGCGCCTGTCCGCTGTACGTGTGGGTAAAGGAAAGTACCCTGCTCACCGAGTCGTGCCTGACTTCATAGATAGCGGGGTTGTCAAACGAAAGTGATGCATCCGTCACCTCCGCGTCAATGGTCATCCGGCCAAGCACGGTTCCTTTCCCGGCAGGTGCGATCTTTAAGTTATCATATGATCGGCTGTACAGGATGTCAAAATAGGTGCCATCGATCTGGCCCCGGTTCCATTTCCGTTTTTCATGGCGCACAAATGCGTCATATGAAATTGCCGGTTTGCGCTTCTCGTAGACCTTGCGCCACATGTCAGGAGACATGCCCTCAATTGTTCCGTCTGCGATGCCCTGTTTCACGAGTGCCTGTGCAGTAAACCAGTTTTTCCCGTAGACCACCATGTCAATATCAGATGCACCGTTTTCCAGCTGGCAGAGCAGGGAACCGGTACAGCCGACAGCACCTTCAGGGAGCCGGAAAATATCGAGCAGTTTCCGGACCCGGGGGTGTGAACGGGCGATACGGGATATTTCCTGCTCTGGTTTGAGGATGGTCCTGATATCGCCATGCGGGATACGCTGGACGAGATCTGCATATTTGGGCTTCTGTGCTGCTATCAGTGCATACGCGTCTTCAAAATCAAATTTTTTATACCGCGTACCGGTCGGGCTGATGCGCTCACCACAGGGATTTGGCACATACCGGAGCACACATCCGACTGCGGTATCGTTGTCATAGGTTGAAACCGCATAGATCCAGCCATCAGGATCCTCGATAAAATCACGAAGGCGGACAGGCAACATAAAAAAAATCCGTTAATGGGTGGCGAGGTAGCACTCAATTTTTTCTGCCTGTGCCCCACGCCGGATGATCATGCCAGAGCAGAGATCAACCACGGTGCTGGGAGTGCCCGGCAGCCTGCCGCCATCGATGAGCAGATCGCGGGGAACCGTACATTCATCCGGTGTCACCGGGTCTTTTGCTNNTTGCCCCTGAGAGGTTGGCACTTGTTGCGGTGATTGGTGCATCGAATTTCTCGATGATCTCAATGGCAAGCACATGCGATGGGATCCGGATGCCGATCATACCGGTACCCCCGGTCAGGAGAATGGGAATCATATTCCGGGCAGGTACGACCACGGTGACGGGACCGGGAAGGAATGTCTGGATAAATGCCTCCATGCGGGCATCCAGCCGGGCGACCGCACACAGCATTTCAAAATTCGAGACCGCGATCGAGATCGGTTTTGAGATGTCGCGCTTCTTGGCTACGTACACTTTCCCGATCGCATCTTCTGAAAAAGCATCCGCACCAAGGCCATAGACCGTTTCGGTGGGATAAATGACAAGACCGTCATGCATGAGCGTGGAGACTGCCCGCTCAATGATATCCATCTTAGAACTCCCGACCCCGGACCCGGTTGATATCAAAGACGGCCTTGCTGCTCACATGCACGACGGCAAATACACCGGCCTGCGTAGGGTCAGTGACCACAAGGTCTGCATGGGCAGGGACAGTACCTGCCATCTTGAGTGCGATAACCGGGATCCCCGCTTCCCGAACCCGGTCGACCGCCTTTGAGATCTCTCCACCCATGATCGACCCGGCAAGCACAAGGATGGACACTCGCGGAAGGCGCGACACGGCGTCCACTGCAAGGGCAAGCGTCCGTTCCCCGACAAGCGGAATGGTATCTACCGAGATCCGCTCACCACGGATATTGTGCCGATCTGCTTCGTTGACCGCACCCATCGCCACTTGGGCCACCTGAGCTCCCCCGCCGATGATGATCACACGGGAGCCAAAGATATTCCCGAATGGCTGGAATGGCTTGACGTCTTTGACCGAATCAATTGCGGACAGATCCGCAAGCAACTGTTCGGGATTTGGGCCCGGTTCATATTCAAAATAGAGCTCTCCCATGCCGGTGTAGGGCCCGGAATCGAAGACTTCCTGGTTGATCATAATAATATTTGCACCATGGTCGGCAACCACCGTAGCGATATCCCGCAGAACGCCCCTGCGATTCTCCGCGATGATACGCATTGCACAGCGATCAGGTTCCATATCCATACAAAAACATGCGACAGCCGGGGATCGAACCCGGGTTAGAAGCTTGGGAAGCTCCTGTCCTACCGCTAGACTACTATCGCACAGGTCTTTTCTGCTTTATGATATTACTCCATGTCGAAGATAAATATATCCCGTTTGTTCATGGTGCAGGGTCGGAATTTTTAAAAACCGTGGTGGTGCATAGTACCAGTACATCACCGGTACCGATCCCTGAAGGGAAAACGATCAGATCTTCGCCAACTACCCATTCAGGTATCGTGCACCATAAAGGGAGTATACTTAGTATGAAGTTTTCAAACCTGCTTTTTATTGCCGTTATTGTCGTCAGTATATTTTTTTGCATCTCACCGGTACTTGCGGACACCGATGCAAACCAGAAGGTCATCTACCAGGAAACATTCTCCAGCGATCCCCACTGGCAAACGAAAAACCCGTCTTCAGATTACTGGGACCCCAATAAAGGTGCGTACCATTTCGGCATTGAACCAAGCACCGGAAACTATGCCTTCATCCCGGTGAATTATGACGGCGGGGCATTTACTCTTCAATATGATCTTACCCTGATGCAGGTTGATCCGGGTGCAACGTTCAGGCTTGGTTTTTCAGGAACCGAGATGGACCGGGGAAAAGGGCCAAATGTCATCACGGAATTTACCAATGCCAAATATGGCAATCTCCTGTCGCTGCGGTTAGTTACCCAAAACGCAAATCTCCTTGAAGTGAGCAGCGCAGCAGATTCTTATAACGGTCCGACGATCAATTACGAGCTGAATAAAACCTATCATGTCGTCGTGATCTATGACGACGCCTCAAATACGGTCACCGAGCGGGTTTCTGACAAGTTGACCGGCCGGACGATCTGGAGTTATTATCTCAATACCTTAACCCCCCTGAAAAATATGAACCGTATCTATGTCGGATCCATTGGCGATTACAGTCCTATGTATCATTACGCAGTCGGGTACATTGACAGTATCCTGCTCACCCAGCCCTCACCGGTAACACCTGGGCAAACAACAGCCGCTGTTCTGACATCGACTGTTCCCACGTATTCCCTGCATCCGACCACGCAACAAACAACCCGTATCCCCCTGACGTCCATTCCTACACCAACGCAATCTCCTGTATCAGGGTTTATTCCCGGTGCAGCCCTTGCGGTTCTGGGGAGTGTTGCGATCATACAGCGGATGAAAAAGAACAAGTAATGTGTATATTTGAAAAAGTTTTTTTTTAAATTTTCTGGCTTTAACTGTATGAATTCTGGAGGCGTGGTAATTAATTTTTGGTGTTAACCTATCCCTTGTATGGGGAAACAGGGGCCGGCTTCACCGGTATTTTATTGAATTTTTCCGTCAGTGTGGCAATGAGCGTGAGGCTTTTTGCTCGTAGCATTCATCTTCTCTCCGGATCCCGGAACAGCGTTCCGGCGTATACTCATGTGAGCCCTGGTGCACCGTCATTCTATGCATAGCCAACCCTATAAATAAGAACGGTTCCGGGGCACCAGCGGAATGAACGATGAGGCCGACCATGATGAGAACCAACTCGATTCTCCCTCAGATCGTTCCCGGATCGTTCATACGTACCCTTTTTTCTGGACGGGTGACACGAAAGATCTGCCCACGTATCACCAACTCACTAGTATATGGGGGACAGCAGTTAAATTGCCCAAATGATCCGGGTTGAAGCGTATACCTTTCCGGTTCAACCAATGGTTTTTTTTCTCTCCCTATCCATGGCAGCAGACCAGATGATATGTGTTTAATGGAATCAGGGCATAGGGTTATAGGAAAACAAACAAAAACGTACCCGACAGGAAGAATATGGACGCTTCGGACCGGTCCCCTACGATTATTTCTGACGAAAACACCGATTCACTTGATGAGCTCTCCGAGTATCTGGATGTGCTTTCGAGCAATGCCCGTCTTCGGATCATAAAACTCCTTGAAAAAAAACCCCGTGATGCGCGGGCGCTCTCAAACGAGATCGAAACAAGCTATGAAAATACCAAAAAGCATCTCGATAAACTGCTGGCGATCGGGGTAATAAAAAAAGAAGCGGGTCTTGGCGCACCGACATCAAAAGGGATTCATCCGGTCTGGCAGTACTCGGTTGTCCCGGGCGGGTTTGAAGCGATCATCCGTAACCTCGGGCTGTTCTCCAATGCAAAAGTCCAGATTGTCGGTGGTGAAATTTCCCGCCGGCTTGATGCAGTGAAAAGCACGCTTTCAAAAGAGGTGCTTGGTAACATGCCTGCGGTGATTGTGCTGGGGGGTCCTGACGACGGGAAAATTTTTCTTTTAAAACATGACCATGTACGGATTGGCAGGATCGATACTGAACGTCAGGCCCATATCCCTGCGGATACGGAGGTCATGCTCGCCAGCACGTATACTGCAGTGACCCGGATTTCAAAACCTCATGCGATGTTTTTGCTAAAAGAGGGTGCATGGCATATCGAGGATTTCGGGAGCACCGGCGGTACCCAGCTGAATAACCAGCGGCTGGAAAAGAACGTTCCGGTTTTGGTGCAGGACGGGGATCTCATCGAACTGGCAAAAGGTGTCTCCGGTGCCCGGCTGCTCATGCTCCTCCCAAAAATGGTTTGAAATAAAATCCTCTGTTATGCCGGCACCTTCAGCAGAAATAACGAAATAAACTATGATCAACCATTTGCGCCTTCCCTGTCCCCATAATCGTTACTGGCTACTCACGGGTGTGGTGCTGTTGTGCCTGGTCATACTCAGTGTTCCGGGTGTTCGAGCTGCGGAATTTACGGTTGCGCCATCGGGTGCAGACTTTACTGGTATACAGGAAGCGATAGCATGGGCATCACCCGGCGATACTATCAAGGTGGAAAGCGGTCTGTATCCGGAGAGCCTTCGCATCAATAAACAGATCTCTCTTGTGGGGATTGACACCGGTGGTGGAGCTCCGGTTATCGATCCAAAGAAAAAAGGCAATGCCATTGAAATTCTTGCAAATGGCTGTACCGTAAAAGGATTTGCAATCCAGAACAGCGATCTGTTGAGTGGTATCCGTGTGATGTCACGTGACAATACTGTGTCAGATAATGTTTTGAAAAATAATGCGCAGGGCATTTACCTTGCTTTGGCAGATAACAATACCCTCACGGGCAATACCATCACTGCAAGTATCCGGTCCGGGATCACTCTGGAATCAGCAGGAGGAAATACGATCGAAAATAACCGGGTCGCTGACAATACTGTCGGGATCTCGGTTGATGAACCTTCACGGGAAAACCACATCTGGTACAACACGTTTTCAAATTCCCTGAATGTGAATTCCAAAAGTTTCACATCAGTATGGATATCGCCGTCTGCGATGAGGTATACCTACCTCGGCAGTCCGACACAAAGCCTGATGGGCAATTACTGGAGCGATTATACGGGAAAAGATCAGAATGGTGATGGAATCGGAGACACGCCCTATACGATCTTCATTGGCGCGAACAAGAAATCTGTTCTTCCTGCCAACCAGGATGTGTATGATCCCTTCCCGCTGATGGACCCAAAGGAGTACTACTTCAATCTCACTCCTGTCACCTCTCCCGTCATATCGGCAACGCCGGGNNTACCGGTGAATATCACGCCCACTGCCAGTGCGTCAGCTAATTCAACAGTTCCTTTTGAACAAAATGCATCCTTTAATCCGGCCAACTCTGCGGTTGTTAAAACCCCCGTGAAACTCTCTCCTTTGGTTATTGCAGGTATCCTGATCCTTGCACTGGCTGGTATTATGGGGGCCGTCCTGCTGTACGGGCGAAAAAGGCGCCTCCCCTTTATGAGAGCTGATAAGGGCCCTCATGAGCCGAATGGTCAACCTGTGTCGCAGGGGGACGATTCTGCCAATTCAACGACGACCATTGCGGATCCCACGCACCCCGATCGGGGCGAAGCATACGCATTATCCCCGGACTTTAATCATTATTTCCCCAAAGATCTCGAGAACAAATATACCGATATCCGGTATATCGGGCGGGGCGGTGTAGCACACGTTTTTGCCGCGAAACGAAAAAATGATGCCAAACTGGTTGCCATAAAAATCCCCATCAGTTTTGACGAAGTGACGGGCAAGTGTTTCTTAAACGAGATCAATGCATGGGAAACCCTGCGGCACCCCAACATTGTTGAAGTGCTGGGCGTCAACATCCTGCCGGTCCCCTATGTGGAGATGGAGTATGTTTCCGGTTCGCTTGAAGCGGTCAAAAAACCCCTGCCGGTGTGGAAGGCTGTCCATCTGATCTCCGGTGTCGCTGATGGCATGAAGTATGCCCATGCCCACGGGTTTATCCACCGTGATATCAAGCCGCACAATATCCTGGTGACTGAGAATTTAATCCCGAAGATTACAGATTGGGGGATGAGCAAAGNNGTTACCGGCTCGATCCCGTTTGGAGGAGAAAGTATTGTTGAAGTAGGTAATGCAATAATCCGCGAACCCCCGATCCCCCCTTCAGAATATACCCCGGAGGCAGCTGCAGTGGAAAAAATTATCCTGAGATGCCTGGAAAAGGATCCCGGTGACCGGTACCAGTCGGCTGCTGAGCTGCTTGATGCATTGTCCCGGTATCTCGATGAGGATG
>PNBP01000136.1 GCA_003136075.1 Methanoregula sp.
CGCTGATGCTGTAAACGTCCTGAATCGGCAGGCGAAGTGGCTTGTCCGTTGGTTTTGCCGGCTCTTTGAATGTGTCCAGCGAGGTGATGAGTGGAAGTCCCTTGTACCATGGGGTCTCGGGGCTGTTTACCTTGATGTTAATCCCCTGAAGTGCGCTGATCGGGATGAAAAGAGTCTCTTCTGGTTTGTACCCGACCATCTTGATGAGATCCGACATGTCTTTCTTGACTTCGTTGAACCGTTTCTCATCATATTTTACCGCGTCCATTTTGTTGATGGCGATGATGATCTGCGTGATACCGAGTGTCCTTGCAAGGAAAACATGTTCCTTTGTCTGCTCCATGACACCATCCGGTGCTGCAACAACGAGGATTGCAGCGTCGGCCTGCGATGCACCGGTGATCATGTTCTTGACGAAGTCTCTGTGTCCTGGACAATCTACGACTGTGAAGTAGAATTTCGCCGTATCAAACCGCTTGTGAGCGATATCGATCGTGATACCTCTTTCACGCTCTTCTTTTAAGTTGTCCATAACCCATGCAAATTCAAAGGTTGCCTTACCCTTGGATTCAGCCTCCTTGCGGTAGCCTTCGATAATGTGTGCAGGTACTGCACCTGTTTCGAACATCATTCTACCAACAGTAGTTGACTTTCCGTGGTCGATGTGTCCGATAACAGCCAGATTCATATGGGGCTTGTCAGATGCCATTAAAGTTCCTCCAAATATGGGGACTGTCCGCTTACAGTCAGTGTATGCGAGTATACCATATATGAGAGCCATCTATATAAATTATTTTGATTGGGAGGACCGTTTTTACAGGTGAAAAAACTGCATCGATATTCTCTTATCTGATGTTTGAATATCTTCTCATCATGAAGACACTGCAGTTTCAGCGGGATGAGAAGAAAAGCCGGGTTATGGTAGATTGCGCGGAGGGGAATGTCTCGGTGTACAGCCACTGTGCCTACTGCAAGCATTGTATTGGAATTCGTGTCGGGAAACGACTGGCGCCCACACCACAGGTCCAGGCACTTGCAGATGTCCGGAGGGGCAGTGCAGAGGATGATGTGCTGATGAATGCAGCAATGATGTTTAACACTCTTGTACGGGATGGCAGTGCTGTAGAATGCGATGACGACGCAAATGAAGGGTTTCGCAAACTTTTTTAAAAATAGTTGTTTTTTTACTTTTTTGCTGCAATCTGCTGTTTGATATCCTCACGGAAGGTTTCAAATTGCAGATCATCCATCTGTTCAGAAAGGAGCCTGCCGCTCCATGCGCGCCGGTACACCCAGTTTACGATCTTTTCCACAACAAATACGACCATATCTTCGTTATCAATAGTGATAAGTTCCCGCGCGATATGCGGATGGCGCCCGCGTCGTCCTCCTACAAGGATCAGGTAATGGCGGTGTTCGGCTTTGAGCAGATCAAACGGGCAGGACTGAACGCACACTCCGCACTGGACACAGGTGGCTTCATTCAGGACGGATATGCCGTTTCTGATGATGATCGCATTCTCTTTACAGTACTTGACACAGGTCCCGCAACCCGTGCATTGCCCGGTAATCCGGAGAGGGCGTATCCTGCCGATAATACCAATCTCGTTGAGCATAGGACTGGTACAGGCATTCGGGCAGCCGGATATCGCAATACGGATCTTCACCGGCATTTCCTTGCCAAACAGTTTTTGATCAATTTTATGCGCGAGACTTGCGGTATCGATATTGGCAAATTTGCACCGTTCAATGCCTGGGCATGCGATTACGTTGACAATTTCATCGCGTTCAGATCCAATCGGTGTCCCGTTTTTTGCAAGCGCTTTTTCCAGTGTCTTGAGCTTGGATGGACTAACATGGGGAATTTCGATTGTCTGGCGGGAGGTGCAGTGAACAAAACCATGTCCATATTTTTTTGCGATCCGGGTAATCCCCCGCATCTGTTCCACGGTGGCAATGCCCGCGGGAAGGCGTATGCGGACGGTACAGAAATTTGCATCCCTCTCCGTGATGACGCCACCCCGCATGTGCACGCCAAAATCAATTTTCATCGAATAGTAGTGCGAGGAGACCGATTATAAAATATGGTATACGGGACCAAAAAGTGGAAATGAATTAATGTCTGCAAATTAGTATTCACCGGCCCTGTAATGAAAAAATAAGAGACGGTTTTTCCTGCATTACACAAGTGCCAAAGCAATAATGACACACGCCCGGGTAATCTCGTTCGCTGCCCCGGCGACATCGCCGTTGACGCCGCCAAATAGTCTTTGTGAGAGTATCAGCAGGACCAGCGGACAGACAATCATGACAATTCCTGCGATTGCCAGAGCGAACGGTTTAACGGGCAGGAAAATGAGTGGGATGCACAGGAGCAATGAATAGAAGGGAAATATCGGGCGGGAAAACCCGTGGAGATAACTGTGGATTCCGTCCCTGAATGGTGGTCCGTATGCAGTTAAAAAAGACATGGAAAATTTCGCACAGACTTCACCGATAATGATCGCAGCCACGATGGATGGGAATCCATGGAGTCCGGCAAAGAGAAGAAGCGTGATGACCAGTCCGGTAGCAACTCCCCCAGCGCCAATCTGGCGATCGGTAAGTGCGTTGATCCGTTTTTCACGACTGCCGTGGGCCATTAACCCGTCGCCAAAATCAAGCAACCCGTCAAAATGATGTGCGCCGGAGATCAGGATCACACCTGCGATGGCAACTGCGGCGGCTATTGTACGGTCGGCAATAAAAAATACCGGTATGGCTACAAGGAGACCAATCACGTATCCTGCAATGGGATACAGGTATGAATGGCGCGCGAACGCTTCAAAATCCTGCGGTTTTCCCAGCGGCAATATGGTCGTAAACTGCAGGAGCGACAGGAGCGGTTTCATACGCATTCGCTATACAACCGGGATGTGCACCCGGCAATAAGACCGGCTACCGCATCGTCAAGGAACGGACCGAGCGTCGAGAGGATTCCCGGTTTCTTCTGGTCATATCTCGTGAATTCAAACCGGGCATAGGTCCCGCCGATACATTCCGCAATCGCCATCCCGATGATCTCATCGCTCAACAAAAAAACCGGATCATCAGCGATCTCAGAGTTTTTCCGTTTGACATAGAGTTCATCTTCAAGGAGGATTGCCCCAAGAAGCAGGGACGATACATTCGGATCCTTGAGATATTTATAGATTTTACTTTTTATCTCAAGGGCGGCCTGATCTTCCGGCATCCCATGGGACACATAAAGACCCATTGCCGCATCCACAATGGCATCCAGAGTAATACCATGCTCCTCCAGCCGTGTTTCAATTTCAAACATCTGAAAATGTATTGTGGTTACTCCTCTATTAGTTCATTGTGAAGTAAAGCACCGATATGTTCAAACGTCAATGATAAGAGACTAAAATTACAGGATTGATTATGGCATTTGTATCAGAAACTCCCGATATCCATTTTACAAAACCGCTTTTTTGTGGTATACTTGGCAATACCCTGATATCCACCGTTCCGGGAATCTCCGGCGCGGGACCGACCCCGGAAAAAACCCTCCTCACTCCGGTACTTGATGCAGAATTTATTACCTGTGGTCAGATCACAAGCCTGCCCTTCAAACCCAACACGCCGACTGGCTGCCCTACCCCGGCAACAATTACCCGTTCGATGATGGAACTGACGGGTATTTCACCCTTGTTTATCAATGCCGGTCTCCGGCATCCCCCGACCGTACCCTGCCTTGATGTGCTTGGGCAGGTGGCAGGAGACCCACGATATGGCGATGCGGTACCGGCAGTAAATGACCTGTACATGCGCGGCAGGATGGTGGGGAAATTCTTGTCCTCCATGAGTGATCTGCTTGTCCTTGGTGAATGTGTTCCCGGGGGTACGACAACTGCGCTCTGTGTTCTTCGTGCGCTGGGATATACTGCAACGGTCAGCAGCAGTTTTGTAAATAATCCGGTAACCTTAAAAGAAGAAATTTGTGATCAGGTACTTGCACGGATTAAAAACGAACAGGTAACCAAACCCCTCGATGTTTTACGAGTGACCGGGGATCCCATGATGCCGGTCGCGGCGGGTATTGCAGATTCCTATACCGGGACACTTGTGCTTGCCGGGGGCACCCAGATGCTTGCGGTCTGTGGGGTGATAAAAGCAATGAATGCCTGTATGCCGATCATTGCGACAACCTCCTATGTCCGGGATGATCCGACCGCAAACGTCCAGGAAATTGCCCGCCAGGTTGGGGTTACAGTATATTATGTGGATCCGGCATTTGGCGATCTCGGGCATGCAGGTCTTGCACGGTATTGTATTGGGGAGGTGAAGGAAGGTATGGGTGCCGGTGGTTCAATGTTCCTTGCCTACCTGATGGGACACAGCCCTGAGGAGATCCGACAAAAGATTCTCGAAACCGTGAACCTCTATGGTTGATCAGCCTTATAGTCATCAGATACAAACCTGAGAATAATGCTTCCAATCTACGTGGTCAATAATTTTGGGCAGTTTAATCATCTCATCCACCGGGCACTGCGGGATCTGGATATCGATGTTGCGATGATCCCAAACACCACTCCACCGGAACAGGTTTTGAGGGGATGCCGGGGTATTATTCTTGGGGGTGGACCAACCATCGAGCGGGCAGGGAATGCGTCTGACTACCTGGACCTTGGGCTGCCGGTGCTTGGCATCTGCCTGGGACTCCATATTATCGCACAGAAATTTGGTGGTGCAGTTCACCCAGGGAAAAGCGGGGGATATGGGTTTGTTGAAGTGGAAATATCCGATCATGACGAAATCCTGAAAGGGTATCCTCATACAATTCCCGTTTGGGCATCGCATGCAGATGAAGTGTCTGTCATGCCAAAAGGGTTCAGGGTCCTTGCACATTCTTCCGTCTGTAGCCATGAAGCAATCGCGCATGAGACAAAGCACATCTACGGGCTCCAGTGGCACCCGGAAGTAAGTCATACGTTTGAGGGCAAACGTGTCTTTGAGAATTTTAATGCAATCACTCTTGCATAACCTCAAAGAAGATTATTTTTTTAAAATTTTTCCGCTCTGGAGAAATCATTTGATCTTTTTTGTGACGCTCTTGGGGGCTCACACCCCCGCCGCTGTGGCACTCCCGGTTGCGATTGTACAGTATTTCCTATTCAGGCATCATCGCACTGCGCCCCGTCCCCCTTGGNNACTGGTGGCGCAAGAGGGGGGCGACGTGCTATAAAAAAGGGTTTCAACAGAGCCAAATTACCCATAATTCGAATATATTGTGGGATACGCTAAATATCAGTCACCATCGGATTGGTGAAGCGCCCCAAAGTTTTTCAAAATATGTTTCAAGCCGTCAATTTTTTTACATCAAACGCAGAATGGATGATTATGTTGGACAGAACGACTAACCTGGGCCTGATCATTCTGGCAGCCATTTTTTTATCCGTGCTGCCGGTTACAGCGGCCATTAATACTATCTCCAGGGCAACGGTTTTTATTGGGGAAGATGGACTGGATGTCAGCGGATTCATTCCAAGTGGGACGACCATTGGATGGTGGGCATCCGGGGCTGACATTGCAACAAGTTCTCCGGATGATACCTTTGTAATGTCCAATGCGGCGCAATTCTCGGTTTCACCGATCCAGTTTAGTTCACACACCGGTGCATGGTATATTCTTCCTGCAAAGACCCTTGCGTTTACCATTGCAGATCCGTATCTGAATCTCAGGGTCGAAGATACTAGCGTCGGTGTGGATGTGACCCTGAACAAATGGGTGTATCGCGGGGACACCGTTGGATTCAGGATCGAAACAAATCTGAATGCAATCGNNCGCTCAGCGAACAGGCACTCCATCTGTTCCGATCACGATTAAAGTACAGAGCCCCGATGGCGGTGTCTACTCATCCCTTGTAAATAATGGTGTTATCACTCTAATAGACCCGTATCAGGTCACGACAAGCCGGCAGGAAACCGGGGCAATATGGGATACCGGAAATAGTGCTTACTCTGCCGGTACCTATACGATCTGGGCTGAATGCAATGTAAACCGGATGAATGATAATTATCCGGCAACAGGAAAGACCGTAAGCACACAAACGATAATGGGTAACCAGGAGCAGAATCCCCTGATCAGCGTGAGTGTCCCGACGACAATCCTCGCTACACCGGTAACAACCATCAAAACAACGGTGCAGACAACAACACTGACGCCAACACCTAGCCCGAACCCAACGGTGATCACGGCATCTCCTACGCTTTCAGTGACACCCGTTGCGGAATCATCTGCTACAACCCCCGCCCAACTTCCCACGACCCCCCCAACAAAAACCCCGGGTTTTGGCAGTATCATCGCTATCATCTCAATCGCTGTGGGTGCTGTGATTATTATTAAAAAACAATTGTAATCCAGGAACCCCTTTTTTCATCAAGACATAACCTATTTATCAATCGGTTTTCTATATCCGGTGCATGAATGTTATCACAGCCGTCATTAAAGGACGCCATAGTATTCGGAAGTTCAAACCCGCCCCGGTTGAAGATGCGGCAATTCATGATGCCATCGAATNNGTGTGCCGTACATGCACCAACCGCGATGAACCTCCAGCCATGGCTGATTGGTACCATACGGGATAAAGCGCTGATGGGAAAAATTGCCGGTATGACCGATCACGCACAATTTATTGCAGATGCAAATGTCTGTTTTGCAATTTTTGGGGAATGGACGGCAAAATATTATCTTGAGGATTGCTGTGCTGCCACCGAGAACCTGATCCTCGGGCTCCATGCACATGGTGTGGGTTCCTGCTGGGTTGCCGGTGATAAGAAAGACTATGCAGAGTCTGTACGGAAACTTCTCAATGTGCCGGAGAAATACACGCTCGTTTCCCTTGTTCCTGCCGGATTGCCTGCAGATATTTCCATTACCCCAAAAAAAGAAACCAAAAAAATCCTGTTCACGGATACATACAAAACCGACTAACTTTTTTTCGTATATCCTGATTTCCGTTTTTTCCGATGGGGAAAATTTCTGGAACTATTTGAGTTAATCCTGGTCTCATCTCGCAATCATTAAACACCCGCCCGATCCCATCATTATCTATGAAACCGGCGGTTCTGCAGGTTGCACTCGACCTTCTTGAGCTCAAACGTGCGGTACCTATTGCACGGGAAGCAATCCGTAGCGGAGCAGACTGGATTGAAGCCGGAACCCCGCTCATCAAGAGCGAGGGAATGCAGGTTATCCGGACGCTGCGAGATCAGTTTCCTGATACTACCATTGTCGCGGATATGAAAATTGCCGATACCGGCACCATGGAAGTGGAGATGGCAGCAAAGGCCGGGGCAAACATTGTCTGCATCCTTGCCGACGCGGACGATTCAGTCATTGCTGAAGCAGTCCGGGCGGCTCGCCTCTACGGGGTTCGGCTCATGGCAGACCTGATCAATGTCAGGGATCCGGTGGCCCGTGCAAAAACTCTTGAAACACTGGGTGTGGATATCATCGTAGCCCATGTCGGTATCGATCAGCAGATGATCGGGAAAAATTCTCTTGACCTTCTCAATAGTCTTACCGGGGAAGTGCATATCCCCATAGCTGTTGCCGGGGGTCTTGACGCAGTGACTGCAGGACAGGCGATCCGATCGGGTGCTGATATTATTATCGTCGGTGGCTGGATTGTCCGTTCTGCGGATGTTGTCGGTTCAACCCAAAAAATCCGTGAATCTATGGATAATCCTTCAGTTCAACCCCCGGAAAAAAAGGATCTGGATGAAGAAATCCATAGTATTCTTATGCAGGTTTCAACCCCCAATATATCCGACGCGATGCATCGCAAGGGAGCGATGCCGGGTATCGTTTCCGTGTGCGGGAATGTGAAGATGGCGGGAAAAGCCGTTACCGTGCAGACGTTTGCCGGTGACTGGGCAAAACCTGTGGAAGCAATTGATGTGGCAAAAAAAGGCGATGTTCTTGTCATCAACAATGACAGCGGCATTCATGTCGCACCGTGGGGCGAACTGGCTACCTTGAGCGCGATACAAAAAGGTGTCGCGGGTGTCGTCATCGATGGTGCTGTCCGGGATATAGATGATATCCGTGCAATGAAATTCCCACTCTTTGCCCGGGCAATTGTTCCCAATGCCGGAGAACCGAAAGGATTCGGGGAGATTAACACCGAAATAACCTGCGGAGGACAGTCAGTCAATCCCGGAGACTGGATTGTCGGCGATGAAAGTGGGGTCGTGGTGATTCCCCGGGAACGGGCTTATGAACTGGCACGCAGGGCACTTGAAGTAAAGAAAACCGAGGCACGGATACGCGAAGAAATCCGCCAGGGCAGCACTCTGTCAACCGTATCGGAATTAATAAAATGGGAAAAAAAATGAGAATGGTTAGTGAAAAATGGAACGCTCAAGAAGCGTCGCGCCGGATTTCTGGATTTTCTCTATAGCGTCATCGATGTGATCAACCCGCAGGATAAGCACGGCTGCCTTTTTGCCGGAATACGCATATGAATACTCGATGTTGACTCCCGCATCCCCGAGCACCTTGGCAATCTCAAAGAGACCACCGGGTTTATCCTTCATCTGTACGGCAATTACGTCCGTGAATGCGACATTAAACCCGCATGATGTTAGTTTTTCATAGGCTTTTTCAGGATGATCGACCAGTGCCCTTACAACACCAAATCCGTTTGCTTCGGCAATGCTGAAAGCAAGAATATTCACATTCTCCTCTCCCAGTGCCTGTGCGATGGATGCAAGACGGCCCGGGCGGTTTTCAGAGAATATCGAGATCTGTCTGATGACAAATTTTTGTGCGTCCATTTATAACGACCTCTTATCAATTACTTTCTTGGACTTCCCCTCAAACCGGGGGAGTGATCCTGGTTCAACAAGCTCAACAGCAACGGCAACATTCAGTGCATTTTTTATCCGGTGTTCGACTTTACTGCGGATCTGCATCAGGTCGGTAATCTTGTCACTGAACGACTCTTTGTTCAGTTCAACACGGACAAGCATATCATCAAGAGCACCAGTCCGCTCAACAACGATCTGGAAATGCTGGCCGACTTCGGGGATTCCCATCAGGGCATACTCTATCTGTGACGGGAATACATTGATCCCCCGGATAATCAGCATGTCGTCAACCCTTCCCGTAATGCGCTGGATACGGGGATGTGTCCTGCCACAGGCACACACCTCATCGGTCATGCTGGAGATATCCCCAATACGGTACCGGATCATGGGGAGTGCTTCCTTCTGAAGTATGGTGATTGTAAGTTCTCCTTTTTCGCCCGGTTCAAGAGGCTCTTCGGTCTTGGGATCGATCACTTCAACGAGGGCAATGTCTGACCAGACATGGAAACCTTTCTGTTCGGCGCACTCGGTAAACATCGGCCCGGACAATTCACTGGTGCCATAGATGTCATACGCCCTGATACCCAGCCAGTCTTGGATCCTTATCCGCATTCCATCAGTCCAGGGTTCTGCTCCAAGGATGCCGGTGCGCAGTTTTGTATCCGTTTTGATATTAACTCCCATCTTTTCTGCAACTTCACCGATATGCAGCAGGTAGGAGGGTGTGCAGGCAATTGCGGTTGCGCCCAGATCCTGCATGAGCTCAATCTGGCGTTCGGTGTTCCCAACACTTGTAGGTAATACCGTTGCACCAATCCGTTCGGCACCGTAATGCATGCCAAGCCCACCGGTGAATAATCCGTACCCGTAACTGACCTGGATGACATCCCCTCTTCCCAAACCAATCGACGTCAGACCCCGGGCAAGTGATGTAGTCCATGTATTCAGGTCATTCTGGGTATAGGCAACGACGGTTGGTTTTCCTGTTGTGCCGGAAGATACATGGTATCGTACGAGCTCCTCCTGGGAGGCAGTAAAAATTTTGTCCGGATAATTATCCCGCAGATCCCGCTTGAACATAAACGGGAGTTTTTTTACGTCAGAGAGTTCCCGGATATCATCAGGATGAACGTTCTGTTTTTTCATCCGGTCATGATAAAAGGGAGAAAAACTGTACAGGCGATACACTAAACTTTTCAGTAATTTATATTGCATTTTCTGGAGATCTTCTTTACTCATCTCCTCAATGCGCGGATCCCAACACCTCATCACATGTCCCCTCGGCGGTCGATGACTCGTTTTGCCTTTCCTTCAAACCGTGGCAGTGAACCTGGCTCAACCAGCTTTACCGTCGTTCTCAATTCAAGAACGTCATGCAGTTCCTTGACCACCTTTTTCTGGAGTTTTGCAAGGTCGGCAAGTTCACCACTGAAATAGCCACGGTTGATCTCTACATCAACAGTCATTTCGTCAAGATGATTAATTCTATCGATATATACCATAAACTGATTGCCGACTTCGGGTATTTTGAGGAGAACATGTTCTATCTGCGAGGGGAATACATTGATACCCCGGATAACAAGCATGTCGTCGCTTCTGCCGGTAATTCGCTGGATTTTTTTACTCCTGCTGCAGAGACATCCGTCTTCCATCAGCATGGTGACATCCCCGGTACGGTATCGCAACAGGGGCATCGCTTCTTTCACCAGCGGTGTGACAACGAGTTCGCCCCGTTCTCCATCAGAAACGCGTTCGCCGGTTTTTGGATCGATGATCTCGACAAGGTAACAGTCATGCCAGATATGGAGCCCGTTACGCTCCGGGCATTCAAAGGCCACGCCCGGACCAAATAATTCGCTTAACCCGTATGAATCGTATGCGGTGACGCCAAGTCGTGCTTCAAGGGTATGACGCATGGTTTCCGACCAAGGCTCAGCACCAAATATTCCTGTTTTCAGACTGTCAAGGGTTATGTCCATCTCTTCAGCGACTTCGGAAAGATGCATTGCATAACTCGGGGTGCAGTGGATCGTAGTAACACCAAAATCCCGTATCATTTCGATTTGGCGGCGTGTATTGCCGGTGGCGCTGGGTATTACGGCCATCCCTATTTTTTCTGCACCATAGTGGAACCCAAGCCCCCCGGTAAACATACCATAATTGACCATGTTCTGGAAAACATCGTCTTCACTAATACCAATCATTGTCATGTTGCGTGCAATCAGGTTTGCCCATGTATCCAGATCTTTTCTTGTGTACCCGACAACAGTTGGTTTGCCCGTTGTGCCTGACGTTGTATGAATTCTTACGATCTTTTTTAAAGGAACGGCAAAAAAACCAAAGGGATACCCGTCACGGAGATCCTGTTTTTTTGTGAAGGGAATTTTCTGGATATCGTCAAGGGTTTTTATTGCGGTATTTTTTAGGCCGGCGCTATTGAGGCGATTCCGGTAAAATTCTACGTTTTGCACCTGGTGCAGGGTTTTTTTCAGGCGCCTGAGCTGGAGATCCTGAAGATCTGCAGGTTTCAATGTCTCAATTTTTTTATCCCAGAACATCTGCATCCTCTGTTATGCTATTGCATGACATAGTACCTATTCGCCATTATCAGGTTTATATTTCATCATTTCAAAAAAAAGCACCCGATACATGGTTATCCGGCATCCTTTGAAATTCCCTTTTTGAACCGTCTCTGACGGTACAAAACGATGCCTTAATCAGGGAAAAAGAGGCAGTAATTAAATTAATTTCACATTGTATTCACGGAATTTATGTCACAAGATATACCCTGGCTGACGGTATATGGATTTGGTGCCCATATCAAGTCCACACAAAAAAAACTCATTATTCTCAATAAAGGAGTCCAGGCTGAATATCCGCTGGATGAAGTGCGTCATCTCCTGATTGTGGGTGGTCATTCCCTGAATTCAACCACGATTTCTCATCTGATCAGGAATGGTACATATATCTCATTTTTTGAACCGGACGGTACTCCGGTGGGAATGATACGGCCCTTTGGTGATACGTACCCGGAAGAACAAATAAACCTGCAACAGAACATTCCACGTCATCGCTATGTGACCATGATTGCACAAGGGGCCCTTCGTTCCCGGTTGCTTGCGCTCCACCAACTTGAAGAGTCTCAGGAAAGAACGTTATTTTATCAGGGAGAATCCCAATTCCTCCACAACTCGCTTGATGAACTGGAATATCTTATAAAATTAGATGAAATCCACAGGTTATCCCGGCTGAGTGCGGATATGTATTACGAGATCCTGTCAAGGGATCTTCCGGAAAAATGGGGTTACCGGCGTCGTTCTACTCCTCCGCATTGCGATGTTGTGAATGCGATGTTATCCTTTGGGTATGCGATGCTCATTGGTAATGGCTGTGTTTCAATTATTGGTGCACATCTGGATCCTGATATCGGCGTGCTGCGTGAAGGACGCAGTGCGCTTGCCTATGACCTGATGGAACCATTCAAAGCTGAAATGATTGATGCCGTGGTTTGCAGGTTTGCACAGGTAGATCTGGGAACCGATGATTTTGAAATGACACCGACCCGGTGCATGCTGTCAGATGCTCTGGTCAAACGTTTGATCGCGCTCTTCCAGAAAACCCTTGACCGGGAGAAGATCGATAAACAGGTGGATAATTTCTCAAAATCCTTAAGAAAAGTCGAAGAATTCAAAGTGATGTACTAATACGGCCTTCATTTTTAATGATGGAAAAATCCTCAAAATTTTGCATGGTAAGTTCGTTTGTTTTAATCTCCCTGATAACCGCACGCGGGCAGCTATAGAGCATGGAAATAAATTTTTCAAGGATTATCGGGTCAGACGCGGCAAATATCTGGACTTTCCCATTGGGAAGGTTCATGACCGTTCCGGTGACATTCAGGTTCGTCGCGATTCTTCGCACACATGCCCGAAAACCTACACGCTGAACCCTCCCGGAAATCAGGATTTCAAGGGTTATCATGGTTCCGGCCTCTGCATAATCCTGATGGCAAGACCCAGTTCATTGAATACCTCTTCCCTGAGTGCTGACTGACGGATATTTGTTGCCGCATCCATTGCGTCATCAAGGATGTCCTGCGCTTCGGTTTCGTAGCCGGCTGCTGATATTCTCATGGCGATATCACAAAGAACGTATGCTCGTCGTGAAAGTGGACGGATTATTGCTGCCTCTTTGACTGCATATTGCAACATTTTTCGTGATAATTTAAGTTCGCCATTGTTTCTGGCAAGGACAGCCAGATTGCAGAAAATTGCCGCCTTTTTTCCCCGATCAGCGACCGATCTGACCAGCCGTTCAAGTGAGGCAATTTGATGCGATTGTCCGCCACTGGCAACCATTTTTGTATACATCATCCGTATTTTTACATACGATGAGGGGCTCTCTGACAAATCACCATACCCTATCTGTTGCAGCCACTGGATCTGCAACTGGTCATCTTCAATTGTTTTTATAATTCTAATCGCCGCATCGAATTGTGATTTTTCCGCGCTTTGGTGATGAAGTATGGAATATATTCTTACAATATTTTCCCGGATTGTGTCTGCGATATAAGGAATGTTGATTTTTTCTGATAGGTGCTCTACATTCCGGAGCAGGGCGTTTGCGATTTTATCATTAGAACACTGCAATGCAAGGGGGATTATTTTCAGGATGATTGATGCCCTTTCATAGGGGAATGTAATCTTTTCAGCTGTTTCAGACATTTGCCCGATGAGAGAAGCAAATCGCTTTTTATCGGTTTGGACCATATCGGAGGCTACGATAAGTGCACCGACATATTCCCCGGGATCTACAATATTTGCGATTATCTGGCTGGCAAGATCAATCCATGACGGATCCGGTTGTATCGCGTTGAGGCTCACGATGGCATATATCATCTGGCAGCGTGCCATCGCATCAGTATCCGGTTCGACCGTTTTTATCAGGAGCAATCCTTTTTCCAGAGATAATTTTGCCTTTTCTCTCTCATAGTGACTATATACTATCGTGAGATCGGCAAGAATCAGAATTTTGTGATAATTGGTCTGGAGTCCGGAAACAGAATCCCCGACCTCCTGCAGGATCTTGTCTGCATATTCAGTATCCTGTAATTTGATGCAGGTATCTGCCAGATTGCACATGCCATTTAATTTTATGTACGGATCAATGATATTTTTAAGAAGCCGGCATTCCAGATCTATCAGCACCGGATTTGATTTTGACCGCGAATTTAACTGGATGAGAAATGCCAGGTTCTCATAGGGATCCGGGGAATCAGGATGGGTTATATATTCGTTGAGACTGGTCATGATCCGTGACATCATCGCGTCACGCTCAAATGAATTTTCGATCTCAACAGAAAATAAGGTAAGGGGTATGACATAGTCAGGATTTGAGCTGGAGCGCGAATAGGACAAAATTGTGTCGATCATTCCAGCAATCCTTAATGAGATTTGTGATTTTTTCGTCTCATTTTTTAGTATTTCCAGTCCGCGAATGAACGGCTGAAGAAAGAGAGGATCATCACGGTCAGGTACGTGACGGGGGGATCCTTTTAAGATAGTGCATCCAATCCTGACAAAACATTCCGCAATTCGCTCGCACATCTGCATCCGCAATGAGGGGTCATTAATGCCCTTTGCGATCAGGTATGCTTCTTCAAGTGCGTCAGGAGATTGCGTATCCGTCGCATATTTGATTACACCCTCAATAATATTTGCCATCGCATATGCTACGAGACTGGGGTCCAGAAGAGAACTGCTCCACACTCTCATTCGCAGGAGAAGATCGAGATCACCCTGCGATGCGGCAAGTAATGACGCCTCATCAATGATGCTGCTGAGGGTTGCTGAACGTGTATTCTGATCTTCAATGAGACAGGTAATGCCTACAGATCTCTGGAGAACATCGCGGTTCTTTGTCCTGACCCCGATCTTGGCAATTTTTATTACAATTGTTGAGATAGCCTGCTCTTTTATTGCGGAGTCTGTGATTGATTCGGCAAGCCTGACAAGGACCGTTGAATCCTGTGAATCAAGAAATCCCCGCTTGATAAGCATCGTGATGCTATCAAGAATTATCTGATTGTGACGTGGATGCATGAGTATGAGTTCCCTGTACGAACTCTGATGTTCTACAATATCGGCGAACAGGGAATCGCGGGTTACTTCTGTTATCGTTCTGATTATTGCTGGTAATACTATTGTGTCTGCCTGAGTTTTCAACAGGCCTTCGTACACACGGGGAATTGCATCATTAAAAATGCCATATTTCAAGAGCAGGGACAGGCAATCAATAAATTGTGTTAGATTTTCCGTTTTATTCCTGACCTTTTCAAGCATGTTGATCGATCTGGAGTAGTCATCACATGCAAGCATTATCTGTGAAAATTGCAGGTAAATTCGGGAGGAGTCACGGTCATTGCATGTTCTCTCGATAAGAGGAATAAGATCTGACAGAACCGTCATGTCTTTTGTGTTTCGTGCAATAGCCATTCCGGCGCGAACAATCTCACGGAGTGGATATTTGTCTTCTTTTGGAAGAAATTTTTGCAGTTCCGTTGCATAAGCAAGATACCAGTTATCTCCGGATTTTTCTGCCTTTTTTAAAAGTGCCAGGATAATTGTGTCACATGCAAAAGGTATACTGGCACATGTTTTTTCAATGATTGCAGTTATCTGGTTCCAGTCTTTAACCTTCTCAAGCACCTGCTCTGTGAGGGCACTGATGATTTCCCGCTGCGATTCGGCATCTGTATCCGCAAAATTCTGGAGAAATACCGGGATATGGAATAGTTCTTGTGTAAAACCTGATCTGGCTCCTTTTTCAATAATTGATAAAATACAATCCTGTCTCCGGATTTTTTGATGAATGATGATTGAACAGCGAATACTCTGGTAAAAAAGTGAAGAATCTTTATTGATGATAGAGATGGTGCTCATTGCCGTGGCAATCTCTGCATGCAGCACCGCCCGTTTTGAGATATCGCTGATCTCGTTGATGAGTTCACGTGATCGATGAAGGAGAAGAACCTCTTTTTTGTCAATTGCCCGGGCAATGAGAAGAGGGATGATGTCTATCATATTTTCAGACCGGTATTTTCGAAAACTGATGCGGTCAAGTACCTTCATGCCCTGTTCAACAAGCGAGTCGTCCGATCTTTCAACACCGCTTGAAATAAGATCCTGTGCCAACATTGCGAAAATTTTTGATTGTGTACTTTTCTTTTTAATTTTTTGCGAGAGGAGGAAAAAGGAATTAAGCCAGATTTCATCATTTGTTTCAATGTATTTCCTGACTATCCGGGAAAAAAGGGTATTCACCTGTGAGTCGTCGATCTCTGAAAGATATCTCAGCAAATCTGGTTTATTGTTCTTTAATGCGGTGTCAATTAAAACATTGTAGATTTCACTGAGGTGCGCTTTTCGTGCCCGTTTGTTTTTTGGCTCACCGGTATCCGATCTGAAGACATCCAGAGATACTGATGGCTCATTTAAAAGTGCTTTTCTAACTGTTTCCGTGGTTTCTGCGGACAAAACCATTTATATATCCTGTATGTAAATTGTTTGGGCAGAGTCAAATTAACCAATATAATAAATAAATCTTTTGTTTTTATTTACGTAATAATATCTTCAATTTTCGCATATTACCTGAAATTTGAAGAAATTTTGCTGATTTCTTTAAAACTTTCGATTTAAACGGAAAATGATCCATCCAAGACTGCATTAAGAGTCTGGCTGTCATGCGGCAAATATACAGAACCGGAAAAATATTATGAACCGGAAGTAATTTCCAGCGCGTTGGAAATCTCCCGTTTCAATTCATCAAAGAAGAGAGTTCCCTGCGTAAGATTATCGGCGTCAATAATGATCCGGACCAGTGGTTCGGTACCTGCNNTGGTCAATAACGATCCGAACCAGTGGTTCGGTACCGGAAACTCGGACAAGAGCCCAACAATTTCCTCGTTTGATTTTCAGACCGTCGGTGTGGTCGAGTATTTCGTTTAAATATTTTTTTGTCAGATATTCTACGATCTTCAATCCATGTGGTGTTGCGATCTTGTCTTTTATCATCTGTCGATTTGGCAATTGCTGAACCAAAGATGACAGGTTCTGCTGCCGGCTGGCAAGGATTGCCACCATCATGGCGGCAGTCATTCCGCCATCACGACAGAACTGGTGGGTTGGAAAGATCAGGCCACCATTTCCTTCCCCCCCAAATATTACAGTTTTACCGGTATCGATCAGTCCCCGCATGGTTCGTGCGACATAGATACTCCCCACTGCGGTATATACTACCGTGCTTCTGGCCTCATTTGCCACCATCTCAACAACCTGTGAGGTACTTACCGGTGTAACAACGATACCCTTCGCATGTTGGGTGATATAGTGCACCATGAGCGCGAACTCCTTATTCTCTTCAATAAACTGACCGGTTTCATCAACGAATACTGCCCGGTCTGCATCACCGTCATGTGCTACGCCAAATGCTGCCTTGCTTGCCACAACCATGGAAGCAAGACCTTTGAGACCTTCTGGTGAGGGTTCCGGCAGTCGCCCGGGAAATGTGCCATCCATTATCCCATTTATTGTAAGCACTCTGCATCCCAGCGCCCGGAGAATTTCCGGTGTTGTTTTGCAGGCTGGACCGGATCCGGGATCAACAACGACCGTGATTCCTGTGCCGGGTTTACCGGGGAAATGGTTCACAATCGCGGTGATATATTCATCAATCAGGTGATGGGCGATGACTTCTTTTCCGACCTGATTCCATAATTTTAATGGGGGTGCATGATCAAAAATAAAAGATTCTAGGTTAAGTGTCTCTTCATCACCCATTTCAGTGCCATCCGGTTCAATGACCTTTACGCCATTATATTCGGGTGGATTATGAGAGGCGGTGATCATCACCCCACCATCATAATGCTCTTTTACGAGATACTGCAGGGCGGGAGTTGGTAAAATACCGCAATCGACAACATCACAGCCGGTGGCAAGCAACCCGGCTTTCATTGCCATTATGAGGGTTTCTCCGGAGGTCCTCGTATCTCTGCCTACGGCGATACGTCCTTTCCGCATGGTGCCCAGTGCTTCTCCTATACGAAGTACCAGATCCGGTGTGACGTCTTTACCGATGATGCCCCGCACACCATTTGTGCCGAACAACCGTTTTTGCATTTTTTTTGCGACCATTATTCTTTACATCCATCAGGTTTATTTCGTATAAAAATCTTCGAATGCTTCAAGCGATTCAATAACCTGCCCGGTTGTGGGATTGCGAAGCACACAGTTCCCGATATCAAGATCCCCAATGACAATTTTCGGGAATGGTCGTGTTTTAAATCCTTCAATAATCACAAAATCCATTTTTTCCCAAAAGAGCATGGAGAGGATCTCATCCAGGTTGTTTGTATGAAGTGCAACTACCGATTTATCAGAATCGATACCAACGGAAATACTTGCACCGGCATGAAAAAAAAGTGTGGTGTCTTTATCCTCTTCCAACTGGTATTCATGATCACCTAGATGTTTTATCACCGCAACCTGACCGTTTTGCCTGAGGACCGGAATCAGGGTATTGATAAACGTCGTTTTTCCGGAATTTGATCTTCCGACAATCTGGATAAGTTTCATGAATGGTTTTCTCCGGAATCAGTGATCAATGGTTCGATGATATGGTCATTATCTGGAGTGGGAGATAGAGTGTGAGTTTGTGGTTCATCCCGATTCACTGGGGCTGTTGACTCCTCTGGCAGAGGAGCTGAATTTATGTTCACCGTATCCCGATTTTTCTGGTTTGGAATAGTTTCTGCTATCACATCCGGATACGTTCTTGCACCAGCATTTAGGGACTCCGCGGGTTGTTGATCCACTACGTGAAATTTAGTAGTAGTATCGTCTGGTATTTGATTACGGGATCGTTTTTTNNCCAGAGTTACCGGGTCATCAGATTCAGTATCATCACTCCTTGTTTTTAAGATAGTTTTTGCTGCTTCTCCCACACTTCTCATAACTTTGGTTATCCGGTCCTCGATATCAATTTCCTCATCAATATCAAGCGTTGTTCCTTCGACCTCCAGTAAAAACCGGGACACTTCACTGGCTTCAAACAGGAGATCATCCAGTTCATCGGTGGTAAAAAAACCGCACATCGCTCCATAGAAAAACGTGGCACTTGCTTTGTGTACTTTCTTTTTAAATGAATGTCGTGCCTGATTAACCGCCTGAGGTGTATATGGCTCTTCCATAAAGGGGACTAATTCGGGGAGATGTTTGCCGATAAATGTCATTTCAGCACCCCCGGATGTTCGGAAATCTGTGCACAGGCGGGCGAGTGCCCATTCACGTGCCGTGATATACGTACGCTTTCGCAGGAAATAATTCACCTTATGGTACGTGGCGCCATCGACTTTTTTGAATTTTTTGTACTTATTGAGTTCTTGTTGTATGATCGACTCGTCCATGTTTTCTCTTCCTATATCTCTGGTTACTGCCAGTGTAAAATCAACATAGCAAATGGCAGATTATTTAATCTTTTTATATATAGCGTTATAGGGTTTATACCCGTCTGAAAAATTATGGCCTGTTCCCCCTATTTTACTATGAAGAAATTCCCCCTGTATGGATTAATCAATCTCGAATGCCTTTGATATGTACGATCTAGGTTCGATGGCGTTACAGACTACGAGAACAGTGTCGGACACCTTATGGTAAAACGAAAATTTTTCTTTATTTTGAAGATAACCCCATTGTTCATTGTGGCAGTTAATGGGATGCAAATGCAGGCGAAATATCACCATGAGATTAATGCCGTATCAAGACCGGGGAGCCTCGTGGTAATTTGATAAGGTTATAAATTGCGTGAGATTGAGCACAGTTATACCCTCCTCTGGTAAGTGAACAGGCAAAATAGAATGTGTCACAGGATATACCCGGAGTATGATTTACTTTGTATGTTCATGAGACTCTTCACCCATGATATCCCGGATATATGATCTCATTTTTGATTGAGCAGGAATATGAGAATGTATATCTGGTTCAGCAGAGTCAATCTGGGTCGGGAGTTTGGATGGGGACTCATCCTTCTTTGCAGCAGTATGATTACTCATTGGATACTTGTTGCTGTTCCGGCAACAAAAACAGCAAGTGCTGATTGTGGAATGTGCCAGGCACGGTATGAAATTTTTGTATCTTCAAGTTTGCCATTGCGTAGCAATAGGTATACCGTTTTCTGGTGAACACCAAAGATAGTGGCGACCTCATCGGGAGTTAAAACCGTGATTCCTCTGGCATAGGTTTGTTACCAGTAATTCCCTTTGATTCTACAAAAATAATTCATTTGTAGTAGTGGGATGCCTGTTCTGTGAGGTTTTTTTTGATCTGATGCATTTTGTTGTCATAGGATATTTTAGGTATCCATATTCGATTGGTCGCTCTATAAAGAACCAGCCTTATATGTCGTGAGCCAACGATGACAGCATCGTAGCATTGTGTTGATGATGGTCACAATAACCCTGCATCTTCCTGATAACGAATATTCTCTATCAGGTAAGTCTTGCATTAATCAGGAGGTACGTTTGTTCGACGTTCTGATTATCTGAACGTTATTTTAATTGTCTGTTTTAGATCGCAAAGACGCGATATATCTCTAAAGCATCGTTATTTTTTGTGTGTTATTGTGAATACCCGTTAAAATTGTCTATTTTATGTATAGCATCATATGGTTTATAAGTTTGAAATGAAAGGAAAATTATTTTTACTAATATTGGCAATTTGAGCATATTTTTAATAAATAGGTCCAAATTACGAATATATGGCCAACTCTTATTTCTCAAATCAGGCACACTATCAAGTGTCATAAATTGGAGGAGGCAAATGCACGTTCGTTCCCCCTTACATCTCCATTAGTGTAAACTACTTCGTGAAGATCCAAGGATAACGGAAATATAAAAAACCGTTACTGATATCCCCGTTACGATGAGCGATTGGCATTCAGTCAATGAAGTTTGATTGGTTTATATGACCTGCGTTGACGGTTTCATGTTTTTGAATTCAGGTGAGAGTTGTTTCTGGAAGATTTGCCTACATTTTTGTTTTAGGACAATGAAAGCCGAATAAAACGCAAATTCAATGAAATATTTCGGTTATTTGATACCATGTTAAATCTTTTCTGAAAGATGATGAGTGGCCTCTTTTTTGTTGAATTACGCACAGTACATCTGAAAATCCATTAAAGATGCAATAATTTTGCTGTGACGTTGATTTTTGTTAAAACGGGGGAACTTTAACACAAATAAAATCGATTTGAGGAGGTTAACGTTATCCACCCCTCTGAATAAATTGCCCAAAACTAAAAATCCTGCATAAATCCCATGATTTTCACCTATGCTTAATAAAATTTTTTTCAGATCAATTGAATAATCGATGCATTTTGGGTTTTTCAGGATATAAAAGAATAGGAGTAGTGTATCTTTAGGATTAATTTGTGGCTCTCTTCAGGTACCTTTTATTCATGGTCCAAAAAATTAGAAATTCGACCTATGTGGTATGATTCCTAAACTTTTTCTGACGTGGGAGATATCAAGTACCAAATGACCTGTAATCTTTAAACCATCATAATTTGTCAATATGGTATTACCAGATATCGACGTTTTCTGGCACCGTGTTCTCGTTTTATCGATTCTCTAGAACGGGTGGTGGCAGGCTTAAGAACGCTGAATAATGACGAACGCGTGACGGAATAGAAGATCTTCACGCCTCAACATAGAACAATTTCATTAGATCTGGAATGGGATTTCAATAGTTTTCGATGGAATGACAGGCTCCTCAAATTTTTTTTCTCTTATTTCCATTATCGATAGTTTCTCGGATCCTACTTAAAAATAATGAATTAAGGATCTCAAAACAGGCCATTTCTCGTCTGGTTTGCAACCGACCACGTCTTTTTATGTTATTGTCATCTCCCGTTGTAGCGGGTTTGATAAATGTAAATACAATCAAGAAACGAAATTAAAAAACTTTACAACGAGTTTCCACAAATTCTCTACATCTCTGTTACGCAAATCCGAATACCCGATTTGGCTTATCGTTACAAGTTTCCGAAGTCAGAGATCATGGATAAAAAATTGCTCGTAAGCGTATTAAATGCCGGGTTTATGCATGAGATATCCATAATCTGTGCATCAGCAAATCCGATATTGCTTTCTCAAGCCACCGGCGGTAAACCTTTACAATGCCTTTTTTTTTCGTGTTTATGCTTGAAGTTGGGTAAAAATATGTTTGACAGAGAAAAAACCCCTGTTTTACAATTACAAAAAGAGTGGTAAACCCGGATGATATATCCAGAAAGCGTTGGGTGTCGGATATCCAAGTGATACATTATCGAACAACCGATGGTTAGATTTCCAATGTCTGTGTTAAAATATCCAAAAATTGTGTTTGTCGCAGAATAGGTGTTCTGCGCAAACCTTTATTTATGGGAGATACGAAAGAATAGAGCATGGAAAGCGGGTATTTTTCGGAGTGGGTCAAAAGTTACCGAAACTACCTCCGGATGCGTAATTATTCTACCCGCACGCTCGATAGTTATGAGCAGGTCATCAAACATTTCGGCTATTATATCTGGCTTCGCAGGAATACCGAAATAACCAAATTGGTCTTTTTTTGGACCGATTTTGAGAATGCCCGTTTGGATACCGGTGTGGATGTTACACCGGTTATGGTTATGGATTTCCTTTCATTTGTCTCATCGATGAGGACCTATAAACCAAAAACCTTTCATCGTATCATCTCGACACTCAGCTCATTTTACCGGTTCCTGTACACGCAGGGAGCCGTCGTAACAAATCCCCTGATGGGCATCGAACGCCCCCGTATTAAACAACAGGAAGTCAAGTACCTGAAACACAGTCAGGTGCTCCGGCTCATTGATTCAATTGAAGATCCACGTGACAAACTCATTGTCCGGACCATCTATTCTACTGGTGTCCGGGTATCTGAACTGTGCAATATGAACATTGAAGATATTGATTTCGAAGAGCATACCATACGTATTCTTGGAAAAGGGGACAAGATCAGGATGGTTTTTGTCGATCAAGAAACACTTGACGATATCAGGAAATTTATCGGCAATAAAATTGTCGGACCCCTGTTTGTCGGTCAGCAGGGGAAGCATATCTCCCCCCGGGCGATCCAGCATATTTTCAAGAACTACGCACCGTTGGGGATTACCCCGCATAAGATCCGGCATAGTTATGCGAGTGAATTATACCGCCGTTCAAAGAACCTCCGCGTCGTGCAGGAGAACCTGGGGCATACATCGATCAAGACAACTGAAATTTATCTCCATACCGATATTGATGAACGCCGTCAGGTATACCAGCAGTTTTTCCCTTTAGGAAATGACCAGGAGAGTTCCTGAACGGGAATTTGTTGGCCATTTTTCCGATTCATAAAATTAAATGTGGTAATAACTCTTTGCATCCCTTATCGGCCGAACATGTCTTTTGTCTTACGATGACGTTCTGGAGTGAGGAATCTGCGGTTCGGTTGGGGTCTCTCCGGTATTTCTTGTGCCGGAACTGCCAGTTCTGCAAGAAAATCATTCTTTTAACTACCTCTTCTCTTCTTTACCAAAATACTCCAATTCTTAAGTATTTTGCCAAAAATCGGTTGAATTTTTATTATTTTAATGATCACAAAACAACCTGCATTACCTATTATAAACCATATGATGCTATACAATAAAGCAAACTATTTTCAAAGCAAAAAATAGTAATTTTGAGGAATAATTGGATATCTCCCCTGCTGGATATCAAGCGTTTTTTTATAATTACGATAGTAAAAAGGGAGTCGATCCAGTCAGGATCCAGATAACTATCTTGATCCAAATGGATCTTTGCGTGCATTCATTGAGGTCGCGCAACGTCGTTCACCGACAACAACGGCCGGAGGAAAGACTTTCACTTATTTCCAATGGTATAATCCCGCGATGATCTCAAAAGAGAACACAAAAAAAATCCGATGACCTCCTAAAAAATACCCATATGACAGATATTTTTTCAAGCCAACCTGGCTAATGAGAAAATTATCCGATAGACTTGCACAACCCTTGTAACTTTTCATCAGGAGTCAATTGACACC
>PNBP01000162.1 GCA_003136075.1 Methanoregula sp.
TGATGTATACTTTAATAATCGCCCATTCCCGGCGGCATGCCACCCATGCCACCGGGCGGCATCCCGCCACCGGGTGCTGCAGACTTGGACGATGCAATCACATCATCGATACGCAGGATCATGACCGCGGCTTCTGTCGCGCTCGATATTGCCTGCGTCTTTACCCGCAGCGGTTCAACAACACCGGCTTTTAGCATATCAACCGGCTTTCCCTTGAACACGTCAAGCCCGAAGGTCTTGTGCCCGGCTTCGTGTTCCGCACGGATTGCAACAATCATATCGATCGGGTCAAGCCCGGCATTCTCGGCAAGCGAGCGCGGGATAATGTCCATCGCGGATGCAAATGCTTCAATAGCGAGCTGCTTCCTACCTCCCACAGAGGACGCATACCGCTGGAGCTGGAGTGAGAGTTCCGTCTCGGGCGCCCCGCCACCTGCCACAACCTTTTTGTCTTTTACTACTACGCTGACGACCATCAGCGCATCGTGAAGGGCACGCTCGATCTCATCGATGATGTGATCCGATCCGCCACGGATAATAATCGAGACCGCTTTTGGGTTCTTGCACTTCGAGACCGTGATCATCTCATCGCCAGAGAACTTCTTCTCCTCAACCAGTCCGGCGCTGCCGAGATCTGATTTCGTGATCGTATCAACGCTGTTTGCCAGCGTCGCACCCGAAGCACGGGCAAGATTTTCCATGTCGCTCTTCTTGACCCGGCGGACAGCAAGAATACCCGCTTTTGCAAGATAACTCTGAGCGACATCATCGATACCCTTCTGGCAGAACACAACCGTTGCGCCGCTCTCGATCACCTTGTTTGCCATCGTGTGAACCATATGCTCGTCTTCATCGATGAATGCCTGCACCTGGCCGGGAGATGTAATATTGATCTTCGCGTTCACTTCGGTCTTTTTGTATTCGAGTGCCGCGTNNTGACCATGCCTTCGATGAGGACGGAATCTTCGACAGCACCACCGACTTTCTTCTGCACGTTCACGTGCTTGATGTCTACGGTACCGTCCACATCCGTTACCAAGGTGACTGCCTGAACAACAATCCCGCAGAGCAACTTCTTGTAGGCCTCGGCACCTTTACCGCTGATTGCCGTTTCTGCGACTTTAACCAGCATTGCGGTATCAGTTGGTTTAACCGGAACGGCAATCCCGGACAGGATGTCCAGTGCCTTTGCTGCCGCCATCTGGTAACCTTCCGCAATGACAGTCGGGTGCACGTGCTGTTCAAGCAGGGCTTCTNNTTGCAATCTCGACCATCATCTTTGCGGCAGGGTGCTCGATGTCCATCTGTTTTAATATCGTCGCACCATCGTTAGTGATGACAATATCCCCCATGGGATCGATGAGCATCTTATCCATACCCTTTGGGCCAAGGGTTGACCGTACGGCATTTGATACCGCATTTGCAGCAGCAATGTTGCTGTTCTGGGCTTCCTCTCCCCGGTTCCGGCTCGTTCCCTGCCGGAGAATAATAATTGGCTGTCCGCCAAGCTGTTGTGACATTTCACTACTCCATTATCTTTGTGTGCATATACTCATGCTGTTCCGGCAAAGCCGTTTTTGTCGTTTCTTGTCCGGCCGACCATCCCCCATAACCAGGTTGTACTGGTATCATCAGGGACCGGCATCCATGGAAATCGCATACAACCGCACTGTCCGGAGGGACACATCAGCCTGACACAAGGCTGATACGCGCTCCGGGCCATGGAGCGCAACGTAGGATTTCCGGTATTTCTCTGGTCATCAGTTCCCCTACGGGAACATACTCTAACAATCCAGGACCTGCTGGTACCACCGGCAGATTTTTTTATCTTCCAATATCTTAATCCTATCATCGAAAAACATGCGGTTATGGCATTTTTTCTTTTATCTTTATAAGCAGGATAAGAAGCTGGTCATGGTCGTCCTTGACAGGCCGCAGGAGCATACGAGATTTCCGTTGTTTGCCAGAGCGGGTAACGACGGTATTGGCAGCATCGTACCGGACCACCACCTTTTGACGGACAACTTCGCTCACCGGTTCGGCCTGGGGTTCACCGGTGATATCATTGACAAGCGTAAGCACATTGCTCCAGACATTCATGAGGATTTCAGTATCCCTGAGCCCCAGGAATCATGCAGCATACGGGTTGAAGAGAAGGATCCTGCCTTTTGTATCAAGGAGCAGGATAACTTCATGTGCACCCAGGATATCATCCGGTGCCCCCGCAGGATACAGGAGGTGGGTTCTCTTATGGACAGTATTATTATAGAGCGCCAGATCGACATTGGACGTGAGTTTAATCGATGAAAAGAGTTTGAAGATGATCCCGTACGGTTGTGAATGCCGGGCCGGATCAAGAATGGTTTCATCATCAGTGCCGGTGATAAAGATGACCAGGCAGAAAAAAAGCTGGAAAATATACCGGGCGGCAGTAATCCTGTCAAGGACGCCACTGAGGTGGATGTCCATGATCACAAGATCCGGATCCATGGCGGCAGACGCCCCGATTGATTCCTCACCGGACGTAATTTTTCCAACAATGTTATAGCCTTTCTTCCGGAGCATCGCCGCGATAAGATGGGCGATAACCGTGTCATCATCGACAATGAGGATACCGGGAATTGTTGTCATAAGACCGGCTGTATCCGGAGGATTTGGTTTCTTACCCGACCAGAACCAGGTTTTTCTTTATGCTAGCGGGAGGAGTGATGAATTTTGCGGGATGGTGCACTGCCGTTGAGCAAAACAGTTACTTAATTCATATTCATCCTACACTAGTATAGTGATTTTATGTCAAAACGGGCAGTTGACATGGTATTCCAGGCGACATACACACTCACGGATCTGCGTATGCTTCTCCGTGAAACGGCGCCACTGCATGAACTGGATCCCGACCAGAAAATCCAGGCGCAGCGTCTGCTGGACAATCTCGAACGGCAGGTCGGTTCCTTAAAGCAGGAGATGCTGAAATGAGGTGCGGGAACGGTATTGAAGCCCGGCAGGTGAACGAACTCTTCATCAACATCGACCCGATCCAGGCAGGTGGGCGGCTCACCGGAGATGCGATGAAAGCGATCATCGCATACGGCGACGGGTATTCGGTCTGCGACAACTGCCGCAAACCCAACCGTCTCGATTATATCAGCAAGCCGCCGATCGCAGAGTTTCACAAGGATGTTGCCGCGTTTGTGCATATGGACGACGCACGGATGATTCCCGGTGCACGGCGGGGGTTCCAGGCCGTTGCCCACACGTACGTTAAAAAAGGCGATCCTGTCCTGCTCACCGGGCTCTCCCATTATACGGAGTTTTTGGCAGTGGAGGAGGAGGGTGGCATCCCCCGGGAGATCCCGTCAGATGCCCATCATATCATCACACCCGATGCTGCGGCTGCAAAGATCGAGGACGTGCAACGCGAGTTTGGACGGGCACCGGTGCTTGCGTTCATCGATCATGTCGATTACCAGTACGGCAATATGCATGATGTTACTGCAATCGCAAGAGTCGCCCGCCAGTATGACATCCCCGTCCTCTGTAACGGGGCATATACGGTCGGTATCCTGCCGGTAGATGGCAAAGGTCTGGGTGTGGATTTTGTTGTTGGCTCCGGGCACAAGAGCATGGCAGCACCGGCGCCTTCGGGTGTACTTGCAACAACAGCAGAACGGGCACAAGAAGTATTCCGCACAACAAAAATCGAAGGTGATGTAACCGGACGGAAGTTTGGGATCAAGGAGCCGGAGATGATGGGCTGCACGCTCATGGGGGCGACACTTGTCGGTATGATGGCATCGTTCCCCCAGGTTAAAGAGCGGGTGAACCATTTTGACCGGGAACTCTCAAACAACAAAATCGTTGTCGATGCGCTGCTTTCTGTCACGGGAACAAAACTGCTCTCGGAAAACCCGAGAAAACACACGCTGACCCGGATTGACACCATCGGCTCGTTTGACACCGTGGCAGAATCCCATAAAAAGCGGGGATTTTATTTCTCGGGTGCCCTGTCAGAAAAGGGCATCGCAGGAATCATTCCCGGTGCAACAAAAGTCTGGAAATTCAACACCTATGGCATGACGGACAAACAGGCGATATACCTTGCTGACGCGTTTGTAACGACAGCACGGGAAAACGGGCTCAGGATTACAGCCTGATGGTATTTTTGTGCAGCCAGATTTTTTTTGTTTTCCTGAACAAATCCGGTCCCGGTTCACTATTTTTCCTGCAGGCATGGGGATTTAAGAGAATGTACAACCAAGGGGAGTGTAACCAGTTCAGTTCACGGATACCCGGTTCACCATACAACGAGGCAGTGCGATGTTTGAAAAATATGATCTGACAAAAAAGACCGAGGGTCATACATTCTCAAAAAAAATTGCCCCCTTACAGGAACAACTTGGCGTGTTCCAGCGGCAGCTGCGGGACGATCACATCCCGGTAATCATTGTCGTGGAAGGCTGGAATGCATCAGGCATCACCATAACGGTGCAGGAGATCATCCATTATCTCGATCCCCGTGGGTTCAGGTTGTACTCGATCGGATCTCCTACTGATGAGGAACAGAAACATCCGCTCCTGTGGCGATTCTGGGTAAAGACCCCGACAAAGGGGCAGTTTGCGATATTTGCCCGGGGATGGTACAGCAGGACGCTTGCCGAACAGACACGGGGCGTTGAATGGGATGAGAATGTCCGGGAGTCCATTGCGTCCATCAACCGTTTCGAACGCCAGCTGACTGACGACGGTACAATTATTATTAAATTGTTCCTTCACATCAGTCACGAAGAACAGAAAAAACGGCTCCTCGCCCGTGAAATTAATCCGCTCACATCGTGGATGATCACGCAGGGCGACTGGGCGTTCCACAGCCAGTACGACAGTTACCTGCCGATAATCGAACAGTTCATTGAGGGCACAGACACAAAGTATGCACCATGGACAATAATCGAAGCCACTGATATGAATTACACGGTGCTCAAATGTTATTCAACGCTAATCCAACAGATTAAAGATCAGCGTGAAAAAATTCTCGCAGGAAAAAAGAGAGAAAAACCTGAAGCCGGTAGTACCGAATATAAAATAGAAAAAGTTACCCGCAAGGCAAAAGCGAAGATCTCGCTGATGAAAAACGAATGCCTTGTCGAGATCGACGCCGCCCAGAAACACCTCCGTGACCAGCAGTACCTGCTCTTCAAACGAAAAATTCCCCTCTCGATTGTCTTTGAAGGATGGGATGCTGCCGGAAAAGGCGGCACAATCCTGCGCCTGACACGAAACCTGAACCCGCGGGGATATGATGTCGTTCCGGTAGCAAGCCCAAACGACATCGAAGCAGCGCACCATTACCTCTGGCGATTTATGCGGGATTCCCCAAAAAGCGGGCACATCACCATCTTTGACCGCAGCTGGTATGGACGAGTGCTGGTGGAGCGTGTCGAAGGATACTGCACGGAGCGTGAATGGAAACGGGCATATAACGAGATCAACGAGATGGAGGCAGAGTTTGTCGCAAACGGCGGAGGGTTGGTGAAGTGCTGGCTTGAAGTGAGCCAGGATGAGCAGCTGAAACGGTTCCGGCAGCGGGTGGAAGACCCAAAAAAAGAATGGAAGATCACCGACGAAGACTGGCGGAACCGCGAGAAATGGGACCTGTACGAAACCGCAATCAATGAGATGCTCGCCCGTACCAGCACCCGTCAT
>PNBP01000044.1 GCA_003136075.1 Methanoregula sp.
CCCGTGTTTTTTAAGCTCCGAAACCGGTTCCACTCCATCGAAAACTCCCTGCATAAGGGCATCGATAGTCGATACCTGGTACAGGTTCTCGCGATCGATCCGGGCAGTTGGGGCTTTTGTAATACCTGAGTAGACCGCTGCTGCACAGAAAATAAGGACTACCGCGAGGCCGATACCGAGAAAAAATGTTTTCCTGTCCATTTGGTGGCCGCCGGAACAAGGAGAAAAACCAAATTATTTCCTTCCGGTTACCTTGATGATGTGGTAACCGAACTGGGTCTTGACAGGGCCGACGATCTTGCCAGCGTCGTTTTCGAATGCAATCTGCTCGAATTCGGGGACCATCTGCCCCTTGCCGAACCATCCGAGATCGCCCCCGCTTTTGCCGGAGGGGCAGCCTGAGAATCGTTTTGCCACCGCTGCAAAATCTTCCCCGTCGGCGATTCGCTTCATGAGACGGGTTGCTTCGTCTTCTGTTTTTACGAGAATGTGGGATGCACGTGCCTGTTGTGCCATGCTGTACAGGTGCGCTCGCCCGGTCATAAAATGGTTGGTCGTAGCAGCTAGAATTCCCCGTCCTGTTCAAAACTTCTTCCGTACCGGATCGCCAGTTCTGCTTTGTAGAGTTCGCGCCCGAGATATCCCGCATGGTCGAGAAGGGAGACATTCCCATGTGCGAGGAGAGTGTGCAGGACATCCTGCCAGTGATTTCCTTTCACCGCCTTTCCGTGAACGACAGCGATGATTTCGTCACCTTCAATGCCGATCCGGAAACTGCCCTTTGGATCGTAGGTGATCTCGCCGGGCATCTTCATTGCCATGCTCGCGGTCGTGAATTCCAGCGGTGGTTCACGGCGCCGCCGTTTCTCTTTGAGTACGAGGAGGTCGATTCCGAGGTCCTTGGGGTAGGGGCGATCAGCAGCGAGCGCCATCATTTCGGTTGCGTGGCGCATCTCCCTGATCGACCCCTGTGTCTTATCCGAGTGCTCACTCGTGAAGATTATGGCAGCACCGAGTTCCATCGCTATGCCGGCAAGGAGTGCGTTTGCGCCGACTGAGTCAGCATCGAGGAGTTCGACGACATTTCCTGCACCAAAAAAAAGCGGGTAGTTGTATTTTTTAAAATTACGAAGTGAGGCGACCAGTCCCGACCCGACCGGCTGGAGCAGGGGATCGACGATTATGCACTGGATTCCGGCACGCAGTGCGAGCGCGATATTTTTTGAGAGTGTGCTTCGACCCGGGATTACGACAGCTGCGGTCCCAGCCTTCGCTATTTCTTTTCCGATGTCGGGAATGTTCTGCTCCAGAAGGCTGAGAACGATGTCCGCCCGGATGAGAGCCGCCCTGATCAGATCAGGATTCTGGGTATCGGTGNNCATCCTCCGGTGTTGCATCGAACCCAAAGCCGAGGTCAACAATATCTGCCCCGTCCAGAAAGTATTGTAGAACGATCCCCCTAATGTCATCGCGATGGTGTGCGTCCATCACTTCCGCGAGCACTTTCATCCGGGATCCTCCTCCGATTTTGAGCCCACGGATCATGCAGTCAAAGCCAGCATCCCTTTCCCTCGCCTCAAGGCAATGGACTGTCTCCCCTGCCTTTTTTTCCGCGAGAAATTCGTCGGCCGGAATGGTGCNNGCTGTGTCCCGCTCTACCTGTTCAAATGACCCAGTGCACATACCCGGAACGATAACCATGTCAAATTTTCCGTTCAGGATCATGGTGCGCAGTGCATGGGGTGTCAGGAATGAAGCAATCTCCCCGATAACCTTCACTTCGGCATCGAACCCGGCAGCCGCTCTCCTTACCGTATCTGCGGTAGAAGAACCGGTGGGGAGGAGGATGCGCATAAGGTTCCTTAATACAGGGAGAGATAAAAACACTATGATCNNGAAGAGGCAGGCCTTGATGCGATTGCTATAACGGATCACGATACCGTCGATGGTGCAAAGAAAGCACTGGCCTGCACTTCATCCGTTCTCGTAATCCCGGGGATCGAAGTCTCAACGAAGCAGGGGCACCTTCTCGTACTCGGGGTAACCGAAGTCATCCCTGCCGGGTTGGACGTTGTTGCAACGGTCGATATCGCCCGCCGAATGGGGGCGCTGCTCATCCTGCCGCACCCGTACCATGTCTGGCGCCATGGTGTCGGGCGCAGATTGAAAGCCGGCATGACTGCGGTCGACGCCGTCGAAGCTTTCAACAGCCGCTACATTGTCGGATCGGCGAATAAAAAAGCGGCGCGGATCGCAAAACGGCTCGGAAAGCCCTGTGTCGGCGGGAGCGATGCCCACAATGCAAAATTCGTAGGCTTCGGCAGAACGTTCGTCGATGCCGATAAGGACGTATCTTCAATCCTTGCCGCCATCCGTGACGGAAAAGTATCCTGCGGCGGGAAAAAGACGCCGCTGCGCACCTACACCCACCAGTCACTCAAGAATACATGGCGGAAGATAACACGAATGACAAGACGGGTCCAGCTCCGGTGAGACTGGCATTCCGGGTATCGTACCTGGGAAGCAGGTTTTACGGCTCGCAGATGCAGGCTTCTACCCGAACCGTTGAGGGAGAGTTTGTTGCGGCCTGCCAGCGGCTGAATTTGTTCTCTGACTGGCGTGAAGCAGGTTTTCTCGCCGCAGGGAGAACAGACCGGGGTGTCCATGCATCCGGACAGGTTATTGCGTTTTCAACGGACGCGTCGGACCGTGCGATCGGAGCGATCAACACCCAGCTTCCCCCTGATTGCTGGTGCACCGGGTACTCTCGTGTTCCCGATCAGTTCCATCCACGGTACGATGCGAAATCCCGGACGTATCGCTATTGTTTCCCGGAACCTCTGGCCGGGCTTGAGGAAATGCAACGGGCTGCTCAATCTTTTATCGGCAGCCACAACTTTACGAATTTTGCCCGGGTGCAGGACAAGAACCCGTGGCGGGACATCCTTGCTGTAAGAATCGGCGAAGAAGATGGTTTTATCTGGCTCGAAGTAAAAGCGGAGAGCTTCCTTTGGCACCAGGTACGCTGCATGGCAGCTGCTCTCTCTTTCGTTGGCTACCGGGAAGCAGGCGTTGATTCAATTGCACAACTCCTTGAGTGTGTGACGAACAAGCCAATCCAGCCAGCCCCTGCCGAGGGACTGGTTCTCTGGGATACCGACTGCGGAATCACCTGGTCGGAGATGCCTTCCAGGGAACGGAGCTGCCGGTTTATGGACCATCTTATCCGGCACCACGCTCTTATGAAGAAGANNCTGCTCAGGGAGCCTGAACACCAGACGGAGATTTAGGACAACACCCGGAAATACGGATGAAAATAGCAAGATTTTTTTACGGGCATCATGAATGTACCCTATACAGGTGAACAAATGGCAGTAATCAAGAGTGTTGAAATTATGTCGTGGGCAAAGATCCATGCCCTTTTTGATATCGTATTTGGTCTGGTTTACGGAATTATGGTCGGTGTTGTATTTACCGCCGTAGGCGCAAGCATGGGCAGAGGGGGTATGGAGGTATTCGGCATAGCATCGGTCATTATCTTCCCGATCGTATTCGGTATTATGTCGTTCATTGTGGGCGCTATTATGGCATTCCTCTATAACTTCTTTGCAAGCAAAATCGGTGGTATCCGTATCGAACTCTCGGAAAACTAATCCTTTTTTCAGAATATTAGTTCCCAAATGTTTTGTCGATCCATANNGCGGATCGGGATATCCCCGGTGGATTGTTCTTTTTGCACACGGTATAACCGAGCAGACCATGCGGGCACGATCGCAGAGAGTCACCGCGAGATCAAATTTCAGATCTTTTACTTCTTCAAGAATCTTCAACGGTGGTGTGAGATATCGATCCCAATCTCTCTCATAACCTCTATCGCTCTCAGGCTCACACGCGAGAGTCGGGTTCCTGCATTGAAAACCACATACCTGTCTCCGTACTTCGCCCGCAACAGCCCCTCTGCCATCTGTGAACGTGGGGCGTTTGCAGTGCAGATGAAAAGAACGATCTTTTTTCCCGCCATCTATTCCCCGATTGTTATCAACAATTCCGATCACAATGGTTTTTTAATTTCCTGTTCAGGTTGTATACCATTTCCCCAGAAATTAACCGAATTTTCTGCAACGAACGCCGGCTCGCAAAAGGATTTCTGAATATTTCGCTATTATTGCCACTCGGTATACTACACCTGCGCACAATTTATTATGAAATCCCGCGAATGTCCGTTTAGAGTATGGCAAAGTTCGAGTGCAGCTGGTGCGGCAAATGCTGCGCGAGTTTTGGGCAATTNNGGATTATTACTGCAGGTATGGCATTACGGGAGATGTTTTCCCTGTTCATGTCCTGTCCGAATATGCCGGAGAATTTGCCGACGAATTCGCGGAGTCGGGAGAGCAATGCGGGAGGACTGGTGACCGGTGTGTATTCATGCGTAAAAATCAGGATGGCAAGGGGTTCACATGTGTAATCTATCTCACCCGCCCGCAAATCTGCCGGGAGTTCCGCTGTTACCGGATGCTAATCCATCACCGGGATGGTCACCCGTGTGGCAGGATTATCGGCCGCAACGAACTCAAATCCGCCAATACTGAGCTTGTTCGTATCTGGAATGATTCGGTTATCCCGCTTCCCCATCACGATGATTCCTGCTGGGAACGCGATGTGATCGCTTTGTTGTCACGTCATNNTAAAAAAAGAAATTATTTAGCTGGTGCAGTTACGTTGGTTTTGCACCCTTCGCCGCGGTATAGAGCCCATTCTTCGCAGGAAGTGCCATTGGTGAATGTGCACATTCCGTACTCGCTGCCGTCAGCGTTTTTCTTGATCTCTGTTGAACCACCGATTTTGCCACAGTTGACCGACGCCGGGTTTGCCATTGAAGACTGGACCGTCAGGTTCGTCTGCTCAACGGGTTTGGTGGCAGAGTTCGTCGCGGGATTTACCATAGGTATAGTCTGCGTCGTTGTCTGTCCCGGGGTCGCCTGTTGTGCACAACCGGCCATGAAAACGCCGGCGACAACAAGAAGACCCAGTATAATGAAAATACTGTTTCTGGAAATCATAATTTTATCATGATACTTTTGACGAGAATCTACATAAAAGCGGTCTATTTGAAAATAATAATTATCAGTCCGAACCGTCGGTAGCTGTTCTCATCTTCGAAACGTATCCTTTCAGTTTGCGCTCCATCTCCACCGGATTACCGAGATTTGATTCAACAATAGTGACAATCGCGCTCCCTACAATGATCCCGTTCGCCCCACCTTCGGCGCAGGCCCGGGCGTGTTCGGGCGTTGAAATCCCGAAGCCAAGTGCGAGGGGAATTTCAGTGTACTTTCGTACGCGGGTAAGGAGATCGATTGCCTCAGCCGAGACTTTGTCACGTACTCCGGTTACTCCTAGAACGGCGACAAGGTACAAGTATCCCCGTGCCCGCGCCGCGATCTTCCGGATTCGTTCGTCAGACGTAGTCTGGGTGATCAGAAAGATCGGGTCTATGCCATATCGTTCCGCAATTTCCGTTACCTCGTCTGATTCCTCGACCGGCATATCGGCGATGAGTATTCCGTCCACTCCCGCATCACGGGCTTCCCGGTAGAACCGGTCGACCCC
>PNBP01000093.1 GCA_003136075.1 Methanoregula sp.
AAACTTCTCTCAATATTTCCCGCCGTTACCCATTGTTATGAACGCAGGCCGGTACCGGGTCGCTGGGAGTACACTCATTACACCGTCCACCACGGATACAGCAGAGACCGGGTGCTGGATGAAGTGAAGGCGGTTGCAGAGATGATCGGCTGCCCGGAATATACGGTCCTCTTCAGCACCAGGGAGTTCAAACGCGTGCCGAATGTACGGATGCGGGAGAACGGAGGGGGTGTCTCATGAACCGGATTACGCAATGCATGCACGGGCGGGGAACGGTCAGCAGTGTGATGCGGCACCGTCACAAACCCCAGACCGATGTGCCCAGTACCTATCTTGCATTCTCTGGTATGTACAGGCCGGTGGTATTCTGGAATCTCACGGATCGTTGCAACCTGAGCTGCGCCCATTGCTACAGCAAATCAGGACCAGGACGCACAACGGAGGGAGAACTCTCTACTGTTGAAGCTATGAGGGTTATCGATGATCTTGCGTATATGAGGGTCCCGCTTATCCTGTTCACCGGGGGGGAACCACTTATGCGTGCGGATATCTGGGAACTGGCACGTCATGCTGGAAGCCGTGGTCTTAAGATAGCGCTCAGCACCAACGGAACACTGATCACCTCCGACATTGCCCACAGGATAAAAGAAAGCGGGATTGAATATGCCGGGATCTCGCTGGACGGTGCGATGGCAGAGACGCATGATCGGTTCCGGAATTCCCCCGGTGCGTTTGAACAGACGATCAGGGCATTTGCTGCCTGTAAGGAGGCCGGGCTCCGGTGCGGGGTCCGGGTCACGCTCACGAAAGAGAACTGCCGGGAGCTTGAAGCACTTGTCGATCTCTCGCTCTCCCTCGGCGCCTCCCGGTTCTGCCTGTACTGGCTCGTACCAACAGGACGAGGAAGCGAATCCTATGCCCGGTTGCAGTTGGACAAGGACGAAGTGATTGAAGCGCTTAGCCTCCTTTATCGAAAAGCTAAGGAGACGGATCCCGCCGCCATGGAGTTCCTGACCGTAGATGCCCCGCAAGACAGTATCCACCTTCTCGCCTCCATGGAAAATGATAGATCCGAGGATCTTAAAGATGCCCGCGAGCTGCTCGAATCTTTAAAAGGCGGATGCAGTGCCGGCACACGAGTGGCAAACATCGATACACGGGGAAATGTGTATCCCTGCCAGTTCGCCCGCTCGCCGGAATTTCTGGTCGGGAATATCAGGGACCAGTCGTTCAGTAGAATATGGTCTGATTCTGACAATCCAGTTCTCGTCCGGTTCCGGGAAAAGCAGGCACAGTTCGGCGGTAAGTGTTCCAATTGCACGTACAGGGACATATGCGGAGGAGGATGTCGGGTTCGGGCATATGCTGCATCCGGGGATTTCCTTGCTGAAGATCCGTTCTGTTATGTAAATGATCTGAGCTCAATGGGCAACAAGTGAAAGCGAATTGGGAGTACCTATTATCGCCCCACCCGCTGGATCAACTAGTAGAACCATTGGGGGTTCGCATAGTATGAAAGAAGGTCAGAACCACATCGTTTCTGACCGAGAGGCCGAAAGCCCATCCCTTGCATCTAGGGTGTTCGTTTTTAAATTAGACTGTTGAAAATACACACCAAACATGGTGTATTATTTAAAAAAAAGGAAGACTAAAAAGTGGGGGGGTCAGGGAAATGCTCCCCATGGACTGCCTCCCCCACGGGGGGAGTTAGTGGGTCACCCGCATAATTACCGGAGAATATACGCAAACAGTGGATAAACGAGGAGTTCCCCAGAGCTCAATTTTGTAAATAGTCCCGTGAAAAGTAAGATTCCCGATCAGAGCGGCTCTCTGGAATTCCGGTGTGCTTTTTCAAGACCCCTGCACCGGTTGAAATAGGTCTCACCCCAGATCCACGGCTGGTAATGACAGCACATCTCGGGTTTCACCTGATGGATCCCGCAAAGGTACCGGGTTTTTGCCACCCGTCGCAGGAACGGGCAGACCGTGACATAGTCACCGGTATCGGAATTGCGCATCTCGACAGAAACAATGTCACCAAGGTCTTCAGCACGAAGGTCTGCACAGTTTATGGAAGAATTGTTCTCCCGGAACGCGACAAACCAGCGCAGGATATCTGTGCGCCCCTGCTCTATCCAGACATACACATTTTGTTCAGTCGGCGTAATACCGGGCCCGAAGATCCGGCAGCAGAGTCCGCACTGCTCGCAGGGTTCGTCGTCTGTTTCCAAAATCTCCATTTATGTCCCATTCACTATTTTTGCCGTCATAGGGATAATGTTTTGCGGATATATTCTGGCAACGCGGATGTGGATGACGGCAATGACCGCTTGAGAGGAGAGTGAAAACGATTGGCCAGAGGAGGTGAAAAAATCATAATCCATCTGGGGTCAGGCGGGATAAAAAGATAGCCGCCGGTAAACGAAAACCGGAGTATCGCATGAGAAAACAGACAGCCCTCAAAAAATTAAAACATAATATCACCGGAGTGCTGGTAATCCGTTAGGTAAAAAAGAAAAAACAGGATGCCGGGAATTCTTACCCGGATCAGCGACCATGGCCGGGCGTCAGCACGGTCATGCGGCTCCTGCAGTGCTTGCAGGAGACAACCCGGGCCTCCTTGAAATGATCCCGGGGGGTTTTGTTGACAATAATACTCTCATTTGTGCACACGGGGCAGGTGTACCGGATCACGTACCCGGTTCTGGTGCCCCTGATTTCGGGATATAAGGATTGAAGTGTCATGGTATGGAAACAATTTCACTGCTTTTTGTCCGGCCGGACACCATCGTGGTGTAAAACGATCCGGTAGTCAGATCAAAAAAAGTCTTGCTGGATGCGGGGGGGACGGATGGCGTGGTGCGCTGATTCCATAACGCATAGGGGGGTAACAAAACGATTTATGAGTATANNCTTACTATACTTAGCGCTCCCAGCGTATAGCATGATGGGAGGATTACCAGGTTCTCACGTATATGAGCAAAGCCTAGTTGTTCCCCGCTTTTTTTCATCAACCGTAACCAGAAAATCTGTCATTTCCGTGATGGCTGTGCAGCTGAATTCACGAGAACATGATGAGTCTCAGGGAGGTTTCCCGTAACCATGGCATGACCCTCCCTTTTATCCCAAAAAAACCGATATATGGATCAGGAAAAAAAAAGACCGGTTGCCTGCCATGAACCTTATCAAAAAATACCATGACACACGATCAACATTCAACATCGGGCTCTTTTCCCTCTATCTTTCTATCGTCCTCATCATCCCGGCAATAACAATCATCATCGAGTATTACGTTTCGTTGTATCCGGCAGTCCGTTCAATCCTGCAGATCGACCTGCAGAACTTCCATGTCTACCAGATCTTTACATCGTCGTTTGTCCACCTGAATTTTGATCATTTCCTCGGAAACGTGACCGCGTACCTGCTGATCGCTATCTACGGTCTCGTGCTGGCCACGATGGTAAACCGGAAACGGCTGTATCTCGTGCTGACCAAGGTGATTGTCATCATATTTCTCATCTTCGGTGCATTGTTCGCGATATTCAATGCAACGACTACCTATTATGCAGGTCTCTCGGGTATCGATTCAGCACTTGCCGGGCTGCTGCTGCTTTTCTGGCTGATGTACCTCGAACAAACGTCAAAAAAGCACATGAGCAGCTATTACGGTGTTGTACTGGTTGGTATCCTTGCCATGTCTGCAGGGATCATCGCACGGTACATACTCCTGTACCACGCCACAAGGAGTGTCCCGTTTTTACTCAGTCTGGCAGCGGTGATTGGTATACTGGTGCTGGCAGCGCTTGTTTGCCGGCACCAGTTTGTGGATCTCTATCACGTGATGCAGGAATTTTCATGGTCTTCCCGTCTCCTCACCGTTGCGATTGTTGTCATCTTCGGGTATTTTATATGGAATCTCTTTCCCGAGCGACTGGCAAACTCAACACGGACCGTGAGCATTTCCCTGCACCTTGTTGGCATAGTTATCGGTGTCCTTGCCGGGTATATCTTCATGGTATACCTGGAACAGATCGCCTATTTCAAAGGAGAAAAAGAGGTAATCACACAGGCGTAATAGAAAGTTCCGGAATTATTTTCGATCATAAGCAGACAGCCCCCCGGAACTACACACCTGCTCTTATGACGAGGTTTATATCACGCGTGGATCAATGTCCCTTTTAAGAGTGCCTGCATGTACAAGATCTGCCCGCACTGTGGTAAAGTATCCGGAGAAGAGTCACCTCGGTTCTGCAGCGGCTGCGGTGCCCGGATGGACGGGAGCACTCTGGTTGGGCACCCGGGATATCCTGCTCTTGCCTCCCATCAAAAAAACACGACCATCGCAGGGTTCTGCTCATCATTTCTTCCCGGCCTCGGGCAGGTATACAACGGCGAAACCGCAAAAGGATTTGCCCTCTTTCTTCTAACTCTTGCGGGACTGGTCATCTTCCTGATCCCCGGCCTCATCGTGTGGCTCTATGCGATGTACGACGCCTATATCATAGCGGGAAAGATGAGCACCGGGGAGATCCCATTCCGCGAGACCCGGACACTTCATATGGCCCTGTTCATTGTCTTTGCCGTGATTGTAATCGTTATCGTGCTCCTGATTGTCATTGCAATGGTAATGTCAACCCTGATGTCCCAGATTGGTTCACTGAATACCGGCAATTTCAACCAGATGCTCGGTGGCACCTGATTATTGGATTGGCCATGATCACATGCCGCAAAAAAGTGCCATCTTAAAAAATTACCGTGCGTTGATGGTAAACCCAGAGCGTTTATGCAGATTTGTTTTCAGCCACGGAGATTTTTGAATGATAAATATCAGGGCAATAGTTTTTTTTTTAAGAAATTCTTTTTAAAAACCTTCACGACAACCCGGAATCCAGAGGTCCCGGTGTCAGGTGCAGGCCCAGCATGTTAGCCTTGCTTTCAACCGTATGAAGGGTATGATGGATTGTTTCGGTAAGTGCTGTCAGGTTCTGGCGGTACAGGTAGAGTTCCCGGTCTTTGTTTTTTCCTTCCAGTGTATCCGGAAATGGCATGAGAAATGCGGCAACGGAATCTTTGTAGAGGACATATAACACTTCAAACAGGGGTTTTAATGCCGCAACAGACACGTCGCCGTTTTTGGCAGCTGCAAGGATATTTTCAAGCACTGCCGTGAAATCGTAATAGGTCTGGAGGCGCCCTTCATCCACATGGAGCAGGGAAAACTCAAATTGCGTGATAGTTTCCGTGATGGAATCGCTGCACGTTATCAGATCCTTTTTTCCTTTTACTTCAGACAATTGTTTCAATACAACAAGGAATTCAGTATGTGCCGCATAAAAATTCTGGTATTTTTTCGGGAGGGTATCGGAATAAGGATACGGTATCCGGTTTCTGGCATCAGCGATGAAATAATCCTTGAACCGGGCAATAACCGGCCCGAGGGCAAGAGCGAGCGGTGCGTCGATCTCTGATTTGGGAATTTTCACACTTTGCAGCGATTTTTCGTACCGCACCTGGTTAAATACCGAACTAGCACCAAACGAATGCCGGCCATAGAGATACAACCCGCTGGGAAGGCCGTCATATGCCATCACATGGGCAACATCCAGCACCAGTTTCATCGCATGCCAGCTGTAGACCTGTTTTCGGTGGGCTGGATAATTTTTATGGACCGTACCGATGACCGTTTTCACAAACGTTTCCGGAGAAATTTCATTAATACTCATCAGGCACCAAAACTATCGCAGGGGGGAACAGCGATAGCACATACGCTACTACATGTGCCACACGCATAATTAACATTTACCCGGAGGGGATGATTGATTCGGGCAAATTTGATAGCATTTGATGGCACCGGTAATTACTCACAAATTCTGTCTGAAAATTTGTGTTTTTTTTGATGGAATTGCAAACAAATGTGGAAAAAAATTATTAAAAATAATTCGCCCCCCCGGTGGGGTCGTTTTTGGGATCTCATCGACCCCTCGCTGGGCAAGGTGTTTTTTCTTCTGTTTCAATAAAAATTGATATTTTCGTCATATTTGACGTACTTTTTTTTAGATCCGCCGCGGGGGCGTTCCATCGGGGGCGGCGGGGGTCATCGTAACCGGGGGTGTGGGGGTATCAGCCCCCACCCTGCATTTCTCACTATACATAAATGCCTTTGGAAAATTAAAAAAAATTGTATTCTCTTTTTCTGATTGTCATCTGTAAAATGCAAAATTTCCCTTACCAAATCCACCAGACTCACCGTCGTGCCTGTTCGCGGAGCCGTTCCCCAAGCCACGGGAGAAAATCCTTCTTCCGTGACATAACCCCGGGGAGCCGGACCGGCAGGTTCTCGCCAAAAAGTTCCCGGAGGAGTTTTTGGTTGGCATCTCCACAGAGATCGCTTGCATTTTCCATAACGCTGGTAAAGAGGACAAGGACCATATCGGCACCAGAACCGGCTCTCATTCTCCCAATTTCTGCCCGGATCACTTCATCACGGTCGTGGTTCCACGCAAACGACGGTACCATAACCTGCGAGATGAGAACTTTTTTGCCGGAAAGATCAAACTCCTTGGTATCCCGGGAAAGGATAGTAGAAAGGGTAGGGACAGACAGGTCCATGCCCTGTTCGAGCAGCGCGATACTGAGTTCTTCGGGGTTGACACCGGCGATGGGAGCCGGGAACGTTACCGCTTTTTTATCATGGTGGGTCGTGGTTGACATCCGCATGGACAGGGTATCAGACAGGATGCCACAGAGGAGGGCCCCGGCACCTGCCCGCGACGGTGTCAGCCCGGACCCCATGAATTTCATGGCAATGATTGTCGATGTTGCGCCGACCGGGTCGTTAATGAACCGGATTGGCCGCAGGGTCGTGATCGCGGCAAGCCGGTGGTGGTCGATGATCTCGACAATATCTGCTTCCTCAATCCCGGTTACCGTCTGCGACGCTTCGTTATGGTCAAGAAGGATCACCGATCGCCGTACATCATCAAGCAGGGTTGTCCGGGTAAGGACACCGGCAAGCGTCCCATCACCGGTGACGACACAGGCTGCCCGGAACTTTGTTGACGAGACCACCTGGCGGGCATGGGCGAGAGTTTCGGTAAACGCAAGCAGGGGGACGTTTTTCTCCATCACTTCCCGCGCCGGCAGCGAGAGACTGATCATTTTGCCCACGCCGAATGCATCCAGCCCGGTTGAAAATACCGAGACTCCCTGTTCCTGTGCAGCCGCAACCACCCGGTCGCCGACCGGTGCGCCTTCGGCAATAATCAGGCAGGCTATCCCTGCAGAGATGAGCGCGAGCTGGGCGGGTTCGTTATCACCAACCACTGCAATGTCCTTTGCGGTCATCTTCGCGAGGGTGACATGCAGGGCATCGATGGCGATATACACCCGTCCTTCGAGAATGGGATGGGCTGACACGAGAATATCTGCATTCAGGATCCGGGCAAGCGTCCCTTCCGGAATTGGCGTGACGGCAAGCTCAGTAAGGTGGATCTTTTCGATATATGCCCCGGTAAGGGCATGTTCACCTACCATACCTACCGGTTTACCGGCAGGATCCGTGATGACAACATTGCGGATCCCCTCCTTTGCCATCAGGGTGGCGACATCCACCGTGGGGACATCCTCTGGCAGGGAAAAAACGGGTTTATAGATAATATCGGCAAGTTTTGGCTCGACCGATGCGATAAAGGCAGGTTCTTTAAGCCCGAACCGATGGAGCATGTACCGTGATTCTGCGTTCAGATCGCCGCACCGTGCCGGGACATACCTGCCCNNCGCAATGCTGTCCGTGTCGGGCTGCCTGTGGCCAAAAAGATAGATCTGGTTCATCGGGTTCTTCTCCTGCCTGTACGTTTGCGCGGGGACGTTTTTATCGTTTGGTATCCGGGAATTTTTTGAGCACTCGCAGGAACACGGGGCAGATCCGGTGCCAGACAAGAGCGATACCCGTGGTAGTGTGGATGACGATGTGAAGATCACCACGTAAAATCGGGCGTTTCATTCCACCCAAAAATCAGGAACCAGAAAAGACGTACTGCTGAACAATTTCATAACCTGAACAGAAAAAAATTTTAAAAAAATTACCTGTTGATATGCATCACTTTTGCCGGGGGGAACCCGTTGAAATAGGTGGATGAGGCATGGGAATAAGCCCCGATATTTTCTGAATATACCAGATCGCCGATCTCGAGATCGGGCAGTTCTGCGGAAAGCGTGATCGTGTCAAACGCATCGCACGTCGGGCCAAATACCGCCGAAATATGGGTCTCCCCTTCCTTAAACGAGAGCACCGGATAGGTGGTATGGTCGAACACCTGCCCGGAATAGGTGTGGTAGACACCATCGTTGATATAATAGCAGGGCTTGTTGTCCCTGTACGCCTTGCCGACCACTTTTGCGACCAGCATGCAGGCATTTGCAACAAGGAACCTCCCCGGTTCGGCTATAATCTGCATATCCGATGGGAACATGCGCTTGATCTCTGCGTTGAGCATCTTTGCAAGCGGGGTTAATGACTTGACTTCGGGGTTGTACTGCACCGGGAAACCGCCACCAATATCAAGGATACGGATCTTTTTACCGGTCCGCGTCTCGGTCTCGTTGATAATATCACTGGAGATCTGGAGCGCACCCATATAATTTTCAAAATTCGTGCACTGGCTCCCCACATGGAAACTCAGGCCCTCGACAACCAGTCCCATCTCAAAGGCTTCTGAAATAAGATCGACTGCTTCACCCGGATCCGCCCCGAANNTGGGGACCCGGATCCGCAGCACCAGTCCCGCATGGGGTGCATGGTCCCGGATTTTTTTGAGCTCTTCGTGGTTATCGAACGTGACAAGGGGTTTGTACTGGTCAAGATCTTCAAGCGTTTCGATCGGTTTGATCGTATTTGCATAGATGATCCGGTCCCAGATCCAGTCCTGCCG
>PNBP01000027.1 GCA_003136075.1 Methanoregula sp.
TAGACACCAGCCTGATCACAGCAGGCTACATGCCATGGATTCTTGGAACCGTCGTGGCGTTCGGGCTCTTTTTTGGTGTGCTTGTCCACGAGCTCGCCCATTCTCTTGTCGCCCGGACAAAAGGCCTCAAGATGCAGAGCATCACGCTCCTGATGTTTGGCGGTGTCGCCCAGATGGACGAGGGTGTCCCGGACCCGAAAGTCGAGCTGCCCATGGCACTTGCCGGGCCGATCATGAGCCTCATCTTCGGCGTCGTCTGCTGCGGGCTCGTCTACCTCGCACCGCAGATTACGACCGATCCGGCGCGGGCGGGTGTCTTTGTCTTTGTGTTCGGGTATCTCGGCGTCCTCAATATCATCCTGTTCGGCTTCAACCTGCTGCCGGCGTTTCCCATGGACGGCGGCAGGGTGCTGCGGGCGATCCTTGCAAAACGGATGCCGCTGCACCGGGCAACCCGTATCGCGGCAAATGTCGGGCGTGGATTTGCAATTATCTTTGGTCTTGTCGGCCTGTTCTTTTTCTCCCCGTTCCTGATCCTGATCGCGCTCTTCATCTATATCGGGGCAAGCATGGAGTCCACAGCAGTCCAGTATAATTTCCTCCTGCAGGACATGACGGTGGGGAGCATGATGAGTTCCCCGGTCATTACCGTTCCCTCAAACCTCCCGCTTGCAAAGGTAGTCGATATGATGTATGCAAGCAAGCACCTCGGGTTCCCGGTTATCGAGCGGGATTCGCTGGTTGGGATGGTCACGCTCGTGGATGTCAACCGGACGTCACCGATCGACCGCGAGGCGATGCAGGTTAAGGATATCATGAGCCGTGACCCGATTACGCTTCCCCCCACTGCACCGCTGGTGGACGCACTGCGGATAATGTCCGTCAATAATATCGGCAGGATCCCGGTAATACAGGACGACAGGATTGTCGGGATCGTAACCCGCACCGATATCCTGAAAGTGACCGAGTTAAAAAAGATCTAACTTTTTTACCGGATTTATTCCCGTGAAAAATCCATCAGCACATCGAGGGCTGAACTTCCCGCAATCTTCCGGTATGCCCCGATGTCCTTAAATGGCCGTTTTGCGATAACCGAAGCCACTTGTTTCTTACCGATCCCGGGAAGCCACCGGAGTGCAGACACCGGGAGCGTGTTGATCTTCACCGGCACCGGCAGTGCCGTGATCGATCGCATGCCCCAGTCCACGACCACCGCAGATAGCACCGTCAGTACCGGGATGTTTAACGGTATACCGACAAGGATCGGGTACGAGCCCGGCTGCCGGCCAAACGAAAGAGCCCCGGATACCTCAATTCTCACATCGTGGAGCACCGTCCCCACCGGGAACACCCGCTGGAGCATCGGATAGTCAAACTTCTGCCGGACATGCTCCTTGAACTCTTTGAACCGCCGGTCGTACTTCCCGAGCGTATTGTTCGTATACGCAGGTGTGCCTTCAAACGGCATCACCTGCCGGATATTCACGCGCCGGACAAGGAGCCCGGCATCAAGCACCCGTTTTAAAAACTGCTCGTTTTTGTCGTAGGTTGCTTCCGTCTCGCCCGCCAGACCGCAGACAAAGTTCAGGCCCGGCAGAAGTTCGGGAATCCCGTCCCGTCGTATCCCACCCAGTTCGTTCACGATTTCGATTGCCCGGAACACCTCGTCGGCCTGTGCCTTGAGGTTGTTCGCCGCGACAACGGCAGGATCGGCAGTCTCCATGCCAAACGCGGCGACGTCACCGGGCGTGTGGTGCCGGATGATCGCCGCGAGCGCTTCACGGCTCTTTTCTTCGTGGCGTGCAATCGTTGCCGGGTTCGTGTTGTCGATATGGAGTGTTTTTAAGTCCGGCGCAGCGGAGCGGATGGATGAGAAGAGTTTTTCCAGTAAATCTGGGCGGGGTGCCGGAAATTCTCCGGCACCGGCACCGTATGCAAGGATGTCCGGTTGCCGGCCAACCCGGAAGTGCCGGGCGCCATGGCCATAAAGCGCTGCAACTTCCGCGGCGATTGCCTCAATGCCCCGGTATTTCGGCAGGCCATAGAAGGGTTCCGTGCAGAACGAGCAGCCGCCGGTTGCCCCGTGCGAACACCCCCGTGCAGTTTCCAGTTCGCACATCACGTACGGGTAATCAGGGTGCCGGGTGATGATCCCGCTTCCCGCGATACTCCACGGGTCGGTTCGGGCGTAGTCAAGCATTCCCTTGGGTTCGTTGCCGGTAAGAAATTCATCAAGCGCCACGGCCGGTTCACCCGCAAGAAGGACATCAAACCCGGCGATCTCCTGCTGCNNCAACCAGTTTTTTTGGCCCCCGGATCATATGGCCCACCTGTTGGATCTCGGTGAGCGTGGCAGGAGTCCCGCCGAGATATTTTCCCGGCACCGTTACCCCGGCGATCATGACGAGCAGCTCCGCACGGGACATTTCATTGATCCATTTCGGGTCAGCGCGGAGCTGGTCGATGGTGAGATAGTGGACCAAGAATCCATGGGCCAGAAGTGCCCCTGCCACCGTCCGGATATACGGCGATACGTAGGGCGGGACTCCAAGACACGCAGGTTCATCCACGTA
>PNBP01000018.1:0-438 GCA_003136075.1 Methanoregula sp.
CATTTGCCTTTGCTATCCTGCACATTTCGGCATTGTCCAGCGCAAAAACGGTCAGGTCGGAGAGGGTGGCAAGTGCGATGGACAGGTGCCCCGTCCTGCTGCCAACATCAAGGCAGAGTCCATAATCGATGTCTGCCTTTTTGAGGATCTGGTGGGCGATGACCGGGTAGACGGGAAAAAAAACAGTCTGTGCAAGATTGTTGTAATATCCGGCTTCGTTTTTTTCAGGATCCTCCACATCTATACAATGTTCTTTCATCCCGGCACCTCAGCACCACCGGGCCGGTTTTCTGGAAGGCCGACCTCGATGTCTGACTGGAGGACCATTGACACGCCGCAGATCCCGATGCCAAGAATCCCGCAGGTAAAAATGAGGCCGGACGGTTTTGCGATCATATCGAGAACCACGATAATCCCGAGGACAAAACAGTGCTGGAC
>PNBP01000018.1:453-2775 GCA_003136075.1 Methanoregula sp.
CCGGGATGCTGTTCCTCACAAGAATAAACGGAACGGAAACGACTCCCGCCACCAGGGTGAAATATGCGAAAATTCCCGGGAGGGAATGAGTGAGTCGTTTGTCCTCGGGATCGATCTGTTTCCGGAAGATGTTCCGGTAGATTCCGCACATCAGGGGAATGCCGGTAAACTTTCCGAGCTGGACGAGATACCACGCGACCGTGAGGAGCCGGGTCCGGGCCGGTCGCTTCATGTGAATATCCGGGANNCGATCACGGTCCCGCCCATCAGCACTAAAGTAAAGACCGGATTGAACCCGGAGACTGCGCTCGCGATCAGGCTGCAAAGCAGGGCAAGCACGATGTGGTGGCGGGTGATCATGGAAAAGTGGGTCCGTGAAATCAGGTGAGGGTGTTTTTATGCCGCGACAGTCGGCTCCGGGGAAAATTTCTTCGAGTACTTCTTCTTTGTCAGCCAGACCAGTTTATCCCCGCCAAATGCAAACGCCGTCATCGGGAGGACGTGAATTGCCGGCGGGATTTCTTTTGTGTCAGCTTCCTGGGGTGCAAGCAGGAATTTTTTTACCCGCTGCACCCGGCCGTCGGTCAGCGATTCCAGAACTGCAACCGTTGCCTTGTCCGGTGACGGGCCGAAGGAGACCCCGACAAACGCAACCTCATATCCTCTGCCGTTATACCGGGCGATCCGGTAAAAATTCCCGGCAGACTGTGCAACCGTTTCGGGAGTAATTTTCCAGCCATCGTATTCGGAAAAAAACTGGCGGATGTCCCTCTCTGCGAACAAAACCATCGTGTCTTTTTGTGCGCCCATATGTATCACAGATCTCTTGGAGGCCGGATCATATAAGTTTTGGTAATGTGATTAATTTTTCAATAAAGTTAAATGTAATTAATTAATAATCTCTGGCAAGTCATAATCCATTATTTAGGGGAACGTCANNGGTCTACAAACACATCCCTGAAATGCTTATTATCCTGCCCCGACTCCGCCGGAAAATCCGGTACGGCAGAAAGGATGGTCAGCGACCTTTCATTCCAGCGTAATCAAAAAGACGGAGAAATACATGGATACAAGATCACCCGGTCCCGCCCCCCATCGGGACTATACCCCGGACGAATTAAACGAACGCATGGATGCGTGCAGGGTTGAACCCCGGGTTCAGGAGTACCTGAACCAGTGTATTGCGTTCCACACGTTCCCAGCCCCCGGGCTCCTTATCGGTGCCTTCATGGTCGATTTTGCCCTCGAACTGCTGGGTGCATGGCCTGGTGAAAAACTGTTCGCGGTATGTGAGACCCCCAAATGCGCCCCCGATGCGCTCCAGGTGATCGCCCATTGCACCTATGGAAATAACCGGCTGCGGATCGTCGATGTCGGCAGGTTTGCGATAACCGTTAACCGGGCTTCAGATGCGGCGACAACCGAAGGAGTCCGGGTCTATGTGGATACGCAGAAACTCGCCCAATTTTCAACGATCTATTCATGGTTCACCAACGGCCCTGAGTTCAACAAAAAGACCATGAACAACCAGCTCTTCGACGAGATCTTCTCTGCCGGATGGAGGATCTTATCCTGTGAACGGGTCAGGGTAAACGTGGAAGGAAAGAAGAAGTGGGCGTCCGTTACCTGCCCTAAATGTGGCGAGATGGTGCCTGACTATTCCGTTGATCAAGACGGGCGGTGCATCTCCTGCGGTTCAAAATCTTATTACCAAAAAATTGCTGAGGTCTGAATGAGGAATTTTGAAAAAATAAAGCTGGTGTTTTTGCCGGTTATCGGTCTTGCCTGCATCATAATTTTCAGCAGCATTGCCGGTTGTGTCGGGAATGCCTCCCCATTATCCGGATCAAATCCCGGGTTACCAGCCACATCCGATGTGGTAATCCCGGTAGACTCTCCATCCTCTTTGACCTCCACGAGCACGATGCAGAAAGGAGGTGTGCCAGCAAGCGGGCTTGCGTACGAGGGGTTGGTGATAAAGGACCGGAACGGGAAGTTCGATCCGGCCCTTGCCGAGAGCTGGAATGTTTCCGGGGATGCAAAGACCTGGACTTTCTACCTGGCAGAAAATGCACGCTGGAACGACGGCGTTCCCTTCACGTGCGCCGATGTAAAATTCACCAACGAGTACATGAAATTGCACAATCTCACCTTGGGATTTGTGCTCAAGGATGTGCAGAACATCACGTGTCCCGACGATCATACCGCCATCGTGACTCTTAAGACCTCGTACTCCGGTTTCCTCGACCAGATCTCCCGCCAGCCGGGAATAACTATCTCCCCCCGGCATTTCTGGGAGAATATTACCGACCCCCTGCATTA
>PNBP01000098.1 GCA_003136075.1 Methanoregula sp.
AAAAACATGAGTTTCGACAAGACATTTGACATAATGACAGCCGGCAAAAAGGTGCGCGTGCTGTCCGGTAGCGAACTTGACCACCAGAACAGCGTGAGGATCGATCTCCTGGGCGCGAAGGTGCAGGCAATCTCCCGTGCTCTCGATGGCGGTGGCCTTGGAGCGTATGACGGCCATGCAATCAGCGCAAAGCTTCAGGAGATGATCAAGGAAGCNNCTGTTTGAGCGGGACTGGATGGGTGAGCTTCGCGGGACCCGCACGTGCATGGAACCCGCAAACGAATCCCCGGTTGTTGGTCGGGATCTTGCCGGTAACCTCATCCAGGTGCGCACGACGAAATCAGAATCGCCCGCCCAGGTATCCCGCGGGGTGTACTATAACAAGGACGGCAATCTTGCCATGGAGGAGTGATGGGACTTCTTTCCGCGAGACCGAAACCGGAAATCGACTATAGCGCCTTGGCTGCCGAGGTCGATAGGCTGAAGAAGGAGGCAGAGTTCACAAAACGATGGGGCGGGAACCCGTCCAACCGTGCTTTTTGTGAGGAGCAGGACCGGCTCGCAGAAGAAGCAGCAGCGGCAAACAAGCTGGATGCAGATGCACAGATCGCGCAACAGGCAGCCAACGAAAAACGGGATGCGCAGATCGAGAAGAACGTCCGGGAGGTCCTTGATTCTGGTGTCCTGGTTATCCTCAACAACGGCAAGAGGACCAAGACGGGATCGGATCTGGCGGTCCCGTGTTCTGGATGTGGCGCATCCCTTCCGGGCACCCATGCAATCATGAAAGAGATGCTCCGCACCCAGGGCGATAAGGTGGACCCGTTTGAATTATTCCTGCAGGTAATAAACCATCGCGAAGGACGACAATGCCTGAAATGCGGCCATCACAACGCCATCTATTACCTGGTCGTGCCGCCATGACCCGGAAGACCGTCAAGGAGCTCGGGGTTGAGGTGGAAGAACTGCAAGGACTGGTCGAGAAACACATCGGGCTTACCATCATCATCCAGGAGCTACTCACCACGCACTCCGGGCAGATCGCCACGCTCTCAGAATCTTTAACGACGGTAGCCCGGGCCGTCAACATTGACCCCGCGATATCGGCCGCCGTCCCGGTCACGGACCTGCGGGCATATCAGTGAGGTGAAAAGAATGACACGCAAAACCACGAACAATGACAAGATCGCCAAGCTGGAAAAACTCAATGCCGACATGGCACAGTTAATCCAGACGCAACAGGCCATCATCGATAAAACGCTGAAGACGTTGGAGCTGAGCTATGGCGGGAAAATATATCTCTCGCGCATATTCTACGATATCTCACATCAGTACGCCTGTCTCCTTTTCGTGATGCTGAACTCGGAAAAGATTCCGGATGATGCACCAGAGGAGAAACGAATCTCACACGAAACAGCCCTTAAAGAAGCAGAGCAGCGTATCGAGGCCGTGTCGAAATCAAAGGCCGATGCCTACAAGGAATGGATCGACTTTATCGGCAAGCACCCCGCGGCGGCCAGAAATCTCTATGGCCGGGCAGGACCCGAAATGAAAATCCCGGAGGTTTGAGCCATGGATGCAGGCTCTATCTGGGTCCGCCTCGGGCTCGACAGTACAGATCTCCAGACTGGTATCACGGGTGCTGCGATTCAGTTTGACGCGCTCTTTATGGCCGTCAACATTGGGTTTAATGATATCCAAGCGGGATTTGACAAGACTGTCGGTGCAGCGATGGAATACTCTCACCAGATGCAGCACCTCTCCGATGTGACCGGTATGACAATATCCGACGCCCAGAAATGGCAGCAGACTGCCATTGATATGGGAGTCAGCCAGGATGCCGTTACCACATCGTTCACCATGTTCACCCAGAAACTCGGTGAGACAGGGACGGCTGGAGACAATCTCCGTACACGGATCACCGATCTTGGTGTCACTGTGAAAGATTCCAATGGGGACATACTCGATACCTCGACAATATTACAGCAACTTCTGCCGGTAATGGCGAACATAACCAACGCCCACGACCGGGACAATCTCGCTATGGCGCTCTTTGGGCGGAACTGGCATGACATCACCCCGCTCATCAAAGATGGCACAGCTGCAATTAAGGACTACAATGCACAAACACCCGTATTCACCCCGCAAGACCTCCAACGTATGGAAGATGCCCGCATTGCATGGGGGAAAATCAATTATGAAATGGGTATCGCAGGGGATTACACGGGTATAACAATCGTAAAAACATTTACCGATGTTTACAATTCGGGAACAGAAACCACCAAAATGACTGATATTCTCGTTACCTCTTTACGGGGTTTAAACGATATTATCACGACGGGAAACTGGGGAACCCTTGACACCGCATTCCAGGAATGGAGGGATAGCATTCCCGGAAATGTTACCGACTATGGAGGCGGCGGCGCGCAATTCACCAACAAACAAGTCGGCGCAGATTCTAACGGATCCCCGTTTATTGATCAATATGCAGGACTCTCGGACCTGCAGATCAACCTGAAAGATGCACAGGCAGACCTGGAGAAATATACTGCAGCAATGAAAAATGATACCGACGCCGATCAATTCCAGAAAGATTCAGAGGCTGCGGCCAAGGCGGCAAATAGTGTAAAAACACTTACCGAAGAAATTGCCAGGATGAACACCACCACGGCAGCAGGAGCGGCAACTTGGGCGTCTTCATCAGTGGTCGGATCGGTCGGTTCCGAGATGTACTCATTCCTCATGGACGAGATGAATCACGGTGCCGATTACAAGACCGCGATCCAGGCATGGGCGTCCGGTGCTCACAGTTACTCCGCATGGACATCACAAGGGACACTCGGAGCGGCAGCAGGAGCAGCGGCACAACAGCCGGTTAATCTCGGAGCAAACGCCCGGGCAGCAAATGCCGCTGCCGCTACTGTAGGTGGAGGCGGGGCAAAGGCAGCCGATTCAGTAGGCACCCCCGATCAGACAAGAAGCATCCAGACCGAACTCGCAAAACAAACCGCGGCCGTAACCTCACATTATGCTGATCTGACGAATGCCTATCTCGTGGGGGATATGGCAATTGAGAAAAACGAGCTCAAGCACTGGACGGCACTTGATGATCTGGCGAGGCTTCAGATGGCGCAGGTGATGAAGGATTATCACGATGCCGCCAATTATATGAGTAATACCCCGATTACCTGGCAGATCGTAACAGTGACGGATGGAAAAGCAAACTCCACCCCCCAAAATATCACCGTCCCATCACCTCCGGACGTCCAACCAGTCGATTACTCATCGGTAAAATTCAGCGCATCGGGTTCACAGTTGACCGGCACAACGAGCGGCGGCACTCCCGATGTGATTAACCTCGGGACAAACGAACGAGCGGCAGCGGCGGCAGCAGCTGCAGCAGCTGCAGCAATCCCTGTTAATATCACCATCGTCAACTCACAAAACGTCAGTTCGTCCGTCACGCAACAGAACTCGACGGCACTGGCAGGTAATGTTTCCATCAAATCTGGCGGATAAGTGAATAGAAGAAACAGCCCTTTTTTCATCGGCAATGATGAATCATACCAACACCCTGCCGATCGGCCGTAAAAACAGGGAATATACTCGAAGGAGCGGGGTTATTTTTCCATACCTGTGGTACTTCAATGTGTACACGGTGCAAATGAGGATTTTCCCGCGATGAAACCAATAAACCCATTCAGGACAATTTATCTTGTTAATGGAAGATCTTACCGTTGAAAAAATCATCGAGATGCACGATATTTTAATTGACGGTTTTGGAGGTACCCCGGGAATCCTGAGCAGGGGGACACTGGATTTCCTAGTGTACCGTGTCAACAAGGAAAAGGATCCGATCCGGAAAGCAGCCCTCGTTTTATTTTATGTCGCCTCTGAACATCCCTTCATAGACGGCAACAAGCGAACGGCGTTCGTAGCGGCTGAAAATGTCCTTGGGATCCTTGGGCAGCTCGGTATGTATATCGACGATGATGAGAACGGGGTGGTCAATTTCATGTTACGAGTTGCCAAGTATCAGGCAGATGTAAATGATATTGAAAAATGGATTCGGGAGAGAATAAAAAAATCAGAGCTTGCTTAACTGTTCAAGCGCCCGCCGGTGACGGCTTGTAGATTCAACGAGAACGCTCCGCTCCTGCTGGGTCAGTCCCTTTTCTCCCTGGAGTCGCTCCGGTACTTTTTGCTTTTGGGATAATTCGGTCATTCTGAATATTATATCCTCATCTGGAATGATAAAAGTATCACTAGCGGAAAATCCCTGCACCTCTTTACTCCTCGATCGGTTCAAGCAGAACAGCGACCACCTTTTTACCGATCCATGTCTTCGGCACCATGACGTGCGCACTATTCCCGGCTTCTTTAACGATTTTGTCCTGGATACCATACGCAACCCGGGTCTCCTGCCCTTCAAAAGTGATCCTCATCTTGACTGCCATTGGTTAAACATTGGATAACCAAGATATTTATACTAATAGGTTAAACAATGGTTATCCCATAATGGGAAAGGTGGTTGCAAAATGGTAAAAGAAAAAATGGCAGAACTGAAAATCAAGATTCCGGAACGCTGGATGAATTTCATTGATGAGTGTTATGAGGTTACCGGTAGGAACCGCGATAAAATGCTGCGTGGGTGGATGAGGGCAGCAATTGAAGCGGAGATCGAAGATCGCACTCAGCTTTCTCTCAAAGAGCGTATCCGGCTCGTGGATAAACACAAACTTACCGATATCCACCAGATCGTGCAATGGGAGCGCGATGAGGCCGCCGGGATCCTGCGCAAGCCGGAACCTACACCTCTGCGCAAGATGATTCGAGATATGGTCACCGCACAAATTGTGAAGGAGGTTTGTAAACTGGTGGATAAGGGCCATACCCCGGATGAGCTCGATGACTCCAAAATCCAAGAGAAGATTGCAGAGATCCCGGCCGGAACGATTGAGCCATCTGTGCATAAGGATCTTGTAGATTCTGGCGCTGAAGCTGCGGCATTCACACCCGAAGATATCGTGAGAATACGGGCGATGACACGAGGAGAACTAGAGGAGCGGATGAAAACTTATATCGCCAATTCTTGCGTACCCAAAAAAACTGTATCAACCGGGGCGTAAACCCCGTCACCCTCTCTTTTTTCTTTTATGAATGCATCCGTCGGAGTTTCCTCTTTCAGGGCATTTTCTGCGAGCGAAATCGCTCTATTTCTAAATTCCCTTACATCCGGGAAGTATCACTAAAAAATCGAGACATCCGGTGATGTAATCACCCGGCACGTTTTTTCATCTCCGACAATGACCGTGGTCTTGTCGGTAAATCCGGTAAACAGACCGCTTTCCACAATCCCGGGGATCATCGCGATGGTCGCTTCCAGTGCGGAGGGATCCGCAATCTGGTCAAACCGGCAGTCGATGATGATATTTCCATTGTCCGAAATCACCGGGCCGTCTTTTTTCACCGCTTCCCGGATTAACGGAACACCGCCCAGTCCACGCAGCTCCGACATCACCGGTCGTATGGAGAACGGGAGAACTTCCAGTGGCACCTGTCCGGCCAGGCGCGGGACAAGCTTTGCCCTGTCAACGACAACGATAAACCGGAACGCAGCTGCCGCAACGCATTTTTCACGGGTATGGGCTGCACCACGTCCTTTAATAAGGCACAACTGTGGATCAACCTGATCGGCGCCATCGATAGCCAGATCGAGGACGGGATTATCATCAAGGGTTGTCAAGGGAATCCCATATTCCCGCGCACGCAGTGCTGTCTGGTAGGAAGTGGGGACGCCGGCAATTTTCATGCCGTCCCGGACTTTTTTTGAGAGGCTTTCAATCATGTAAAAGACGGTAGAGCCCGTGCCAAGGCCAATCACCATACCATCCTCAACCAGTTCTGCGGCCTGGTGTCCCGCCGCACGCTTTTCTGCGATGATTGCCTGTGAATTGTCAACCATTAAAGTGTACGATATCAATGCGGGGATAATTAAAACTGGTGACGGGATTGATCTCTTAAGCGGGTAAAACAGGACATACCAGATTGATGGGGGCAAACTGCCCCCATAC
>PNBP01000192.1 GCA_003136075.1 Methanoregula sp.
GGTTCGTTTCAGGAGTGCCTCTGCATCCTTCGCTTCTACGATTTCGACCCCGAAAAAAGAACCGGGCTTGAGATTGATCCCGCCGACCAGCTCAAGATCGGAGGAATCTTTGATCATTCTCCCAAGGGTCTGGCCCATCCGGCCCGACGCCCCGCACACAACTACTTTGATCATTACGGCTCACCGTACTCGGGCTGCAGGTTGCGATGAGGATTTTTTGGGCCTCGCCGGGATCTTCGTCGGTTTTTTGGCAGGTGCTGAACTCTTTGCAGATGCCTTCGCTGGGATCGTGGCAAGGATCTTTTTCAGCTGTTCGGTCTTTTTCGCATCGAGTTCGTCGAGAGGAAGCCTGACGGGTCCGCCTGCCATCCCGACCAGTTCGACTGCCTTCTTTACCGGGATCGGGTTCGTGTCGATAAACATGGACCTGAACAACGGGGACATTGCGAAATGGAGAACCAGGGCTTTCTGATAGTTGCCTTCCTTCATCGCGTCGTACATCATGACCATACGCTTTGGATCGACATTCGCAGCAACAGAGATAACGCCTGCTCCCCCGAGAGCCATGATCGGGAGGGTAATATTATCGTAACCGGAAATGACGGTAAAGTCCTCGTCCTGAGTCTCTTCAATGATCCGGGAAATCTGGCCGATGTTCCCGCTCGCTTCCTTTACCGCGACGATATTCGGGTGCTGTGCCAGCTCCGCAATGAGATCGGGTTCAAGGTTCTGCCCGGTCCGACCGGGTACATTGTAGACCACGACCGGAATGTCAAGATCTGCAAGTTTTGTGTAATGTTTGACAAGGCCGGAACGGTTAGGCTTGTTGTAGTACGGACTGATGACGAGTACACCATCCGCTCCGATGTCCTTTGCTGCCTTCGTAAGCCTGACCGCTTCAGCGGTATTGTTGGAACCGGATCCGGCAAGGACAGGTACCTTGCCGTTTACCTTATCTACCGTTATCTTGATGACTTTNNCGTGTTCGGCGAACGTGAGAGTCGCGGATTCGCCGGTCGAACCGCACGGTACGATCCCATGAACACCAGAGGAAAGCAGGGAAACGAGATTTCGCTCAAGACCCTGTACGTCAAGGTCCATTGCAGGATTTCTTTTAAAAGGGGTTATGATTGCTGGAAGGACACCTTCGAACATGAATAGATTTATGCGTGTCTCTTGGTATTTACTTTTCTCGTTATGTATCCGGCGATGCGGTTCCGGACGCGCTTGCTTCCGATTACGGCCGACGATGCGAGCTGTACTTTGTTCTCATCAAAGCTGCCCGAGAAGTTTTCCCGCTGTTTTGCCAGTAATTCCGTTCCGATGGTTTTGATATATGATGGCTTGATTCCCATTGGTGATTCCTCAGATTTCTATATTCAGAATGCGGTTTGACAAGATAATAATATTGTTCGCTACGGCGTCCNNAAAGACGGACCAGTGCCTCTTTTCCCGGAGCCCCCCGATCAAAAATCACGTCGGGAACGCCATCCCGGCAACAGGACGCAATCCCAAAGTCCATGGTGCTGATACCCGCCGGTTCGCGCACCCGGTCAAATGAGCAGCATTCGAGAAACATCTGACCGAGGATCGTCATCAGCCCGGGCGAATAGCGCAGGACTGCTGCGGAACGTACAACCGGATCAAACTTCATCGCGGTGCGCACAATCCGCGCACCGTTCTCATCGGTGCCAAATCCAACCGGACCTCCGGATAATTTTTTGTCCCCGTCACAGCTAATCCCCCCGCACACACCGGCAATACCGCCGGTATCCCGGGCACCGCGCATCGCATACACGAAGCTGAGGCCACCGGAGGGAATGAGGCGGGGATCGAGTAAGGGTTGCAGTTGTGCAAGCGCGGTCCCGAGCTGCTCGATTACGATTGCGCGTTCCTGTGACGGGTCCATATATACTGATCAAGAAATGGTCGGATAAACCTTTATTCTTCTGCATCGAAAATTCCAGTAATGGATGCCCGCCTTCTCGATGTGATTATCGGCCTGTCTGCCTTTTTAATCCTGATAGTGCTGCTCGCCGTACTGCCGATTGTCATGGTTGCGGGCGTTGCATATGTCGTCGCAATTCTCGTCTTTATCCTGTTCCTTTCCGGAGCAGGCTATATGGTCAACGAAAAGATCGCCTAGTTCCGTTTTCAACCCCAAAATCAGGGAGATGATTTCGGAATTTTATCCCGGGTTTCCCGGGCTTTCTTTTCGACATCCCGTTTTTTCAGTTTGTAATAACTGAGGGGATGCCCGATTTTCTCACACAGGGCTGCGCTGTGAACGCAGAGCCCGGTCNNTATCGTCTTCTCGATATCGAAATCCGGCGACCGGCCATAAAGACCGGCGATCCCCGCAACATCCATACCAATAGCATGGAGAAACGTTGTCAGGCTGAACCGCCCGGCATGCGTGAGGTTTGTTCCTGCGGTAAGGGCTGATATCAGCGCCTGGATGCAGGGAGGGAATGCGCTCTCTTCGATTGCGCCGAATTGCTGGAGCATCTGCTGCTGGTAATCTGCTTTGATTNNTTTTCCGGTTCACCAGTTTGAACCGGCTGTCATGGAGAGGAGAGACCAGTTCGACGTAATCCACAAGCGGGATCCGGTCTGCAGTTATGTCGATCCTGAACTCGTCTGCAAGGTATTTGGATACCGGGCTGTACCCGTGATCGTCGATACGGGTATTATCGTTCCACCCTTTTTCATCCTCCGATCCCGTCTCGGAGTGGAGAAAAACATATGCACGTTCTGCCTCATAGCGGGTCAGGCGATCGATGA
>PNBP01000141.1 GCA_003136075.1 Methanoregula sp.
GGCTGTCGGCTATCTCCTTGGCCAGCGGGATGCTGTCGGAGACCACGAGCTCATCGACCGGCGCCTCTTCCCCGTAGCCTTGGGCGCCGCTATCCAGGCCGCTATCATAAAAGGCGATACGAAAGACGTGCTTTTGCTCGACGTCACCCCGCTATCTCTCGGGATCGAGACGCTGGGCGGAGTTTGCACGAAGCTCATTGAAAGAAATACCACGATCCCTACGAAAAAGAGCCAGATATTCTCGACCGCCGCTGATGGCCAGACAAGTGTTGAGATCCATGTCGTGCAGGGAGAACGGGCACTGGCAAAAGATAATTTCACGCTGGGAAAATTCCAGCTCACCGGTATCCCACCGGCTCCCCGGGGCATTCCGCAGATCGAAGTCACGTTTGATATCGATTCAAACGGCATCATTCATGTCTCTGCAAAAGATCTCGGATCAGGAAACCAGCAGGCAATCTCTATCAAAGGGGACAAGAAACTCTCTGAAGAAGATATCAAGAAGATGATGGATTCGGCAAAACAGTTTGAAGCCGATGACAAGACCAAGCGCGAGGAGATTGAGACCCGCAACCAGGCAGATACCGCCGTGTTTACCGCAGAGAAGATGTTAAAGGAGAGCGGCGACAAGCTGGACGCTGACGACAAGACAAAGATTGAAGAGGGTATCGCTGCCGCCAAAAAAGCGCTTGGCGAGGAAAACATCGAAGAGATAAAAAAATCGATGGAAACTCTCACCGAGGTGGTATACGCTGCCACTACCAAGATCTACCAGAAGATCCAGGCAGAGCAGGCTGCGCAGCAGCAGGCAGGCGCCGCAAATCAACCATCACAGGAACCGGAACAAAAACAGGATGACAACGTAGTCAACGCAGATTACAAGGTCAAAGAAGAGTGACCCAGATGGGTTCAGGAAATTACTACGATGTCCTCGGTATACCCCGTAATGCCGATGACAGTGAGATCAAAAAGGCATATCGTAACCTTGCACGAAAATATCACCCTGATGTCTGCAAGGATAGCGGCGCTGAAGAGAAATTCAAAGAGATAAATGAGGCATATAGTGTGCTCTCTGATGAGCAGAAGCGTGCCCAGTACGATAACATGGGTCACGACACGTTCACGAATGCCTCAAAAGGCTCCTATACCGGAGGTGGAGGTGGATTCTCCTCTGATTTCTCCGGTTTTGGGGACATCTTTGATTTTTTTGGCGGGGGCCAGCGAAGATCCGGCCCTATGCCCGGTGCAGACCTTCTCATGCGGATCCAGGTTTCGCTTGAAGATGCCGTCTCCGGCACAGACCGGGATATTGAGCTGATGCATTCCGAACAATGCCCGGCATGCAACGGGTCAGGCAGCGAGACGAAAAAACTCAATATCTGTCACCGCTGCGGGGGAAGCGGCCAGATGCGCCAGACCTCCCAGTCCGTCTTTGGCCAGTTTGTCCGTATGACGACCTGTACCCAGTGCGGGGGAAGGGGTAAGATTCCGGAAAAACCGTGTAAGGAGTGCCGCGGAACCGGTCACACACGGGTAAAACGCAAAATCAGCGTGCATATTCCCGCCGGTGTTGACAGCGGTATGCGGCTCCGCATGGAGAAATACGGTGAGTCCGGTGAATACGGCGCACCCAATGGTGATCTGTTTATCGAGATATTTGTCCAGTCCCACCCCCGGTTCCAGCGGATTGGAGATAACCTCGAGACCATGATTGAGATCAGTCCTGCACAGGCAGTGATTGGCACCACGGTTGAAATTGAAACAATCGATAAACGGGCTATCGACTTAAAAGTCCCTGCCGGTGTCCAGTATAATACCGCATTGAAACTTTCCGGCGAGGGTGTCAAACGACGCGGAAAACCCGGTGATCTTCTTGTCAGGGTAAAGATTGTGACACCGAAAAATATCAGTAATGAGGAGAAGGAACTCTATGTAAAACTTGCTGAACTTGAGCACACGAGCGGTGAGAAGGGCGGCTTTTTCTCCGGCATTATGGGAAAGAAAAAAGGGAAAAAGTAACTTTTTTGATGGGTAAAGGGTCAATACAGCCCCTCAATTTCTTTATTCATGTGACGATATTTTTTTAACAATTTTCATAACCAAAACAGATATGAAAAAAAGTAACCGTGGTTTTACGGGTGTATATTTTTCGTGGTATGAAACCTTTATACGGGCCTGTCGCTGTGCGGGGGTCGCCACAGCGGATGGGGCGTTAAAATCATTCATCCGTGTGCAATTTTCAAAAGATAGTATGTAAAAAATCAGGGGTTAAAATAGCACTTTGCCCGTTTGATTTTTTACCCTCTTGTTATGAAATATTAAATCTGGTTAAAAATTGTCCGGGTAATTAAAAACCACCATCGGTATTTCTTTTTTTATATGGCAAACCTTTCCTTATGGAGGGTTTGGGACATTTTGCTCTTAATGAGGCAGTTGTTTAAAAAAATTTGATTATTCGCGTAAGTAAGCCGTGAAAGACCGGCATTCGCTTTCCTGCACATCTATTTGTGTCCTTATCGCCAATAATTACGAAATGAAACTGCTCTTTGAGCTCTCCGGGGAAAATCCAACACTCCCGTTTGCCGAGATCGAATGCATGGGGCGTATTCTGGATACACGTCTGCAGGTTGCACTTGCAGAATGCCCGGATTTCTGTGCCGCACGTCGTCTGGCAATGACGCACGTTGTGCTCGAGTACTTAGGTGAATGCAGCCCGGACATCACCTCTTTTTCGCACCTCCTTAAAGGACTGGCAATAAAAACCACCCATCCCTTTGCCGGAAGGGCCAAAAAGGTGCACGGGGGATGCCATGAGCGCAATCCCTGTTCGCAGATGGCGTTTGAACGGTTGATTGGCACGATGATCGAAGGCCACATCTCTTTAAACAATCCGGTTGATGAGTATCGCGCCATCCTTTCGGAAGACAAGTGTTATTTTGGCAAGGTGCTGTTCCGGATCAATCGGGGCATGTTCGATGAGCGGAATCCGGGGAAGCGGGAATTTTTCCATCCCGGTGTGATGATGCCAAGAATGGCACGGACGCTTGTGAACCTTGCCTTGGGAGATACCGGCAATATCCTGCTCGACCCGTTCTGTGGTACAGGAGGTATTCTTATTGAGGGGGGATTGCTTGGCATGGATACCTTAGGAAGTGACTTTGATCCCCTGATGATCCGGGGCAGCCGGGAGAATGTTTCTCTTAGTGCACTGATGCTTTCGGATGCCACCCGGCTGCCGGTCTGTGATCAATCCATTGATGCGGTTGTGACGGATTTTCCCTATGGCCAGTCGGTCTGTATTAAAAAAGAGGACACGATGGACCGGCTCTATGCAGATGCCCTGTATGAGATCAACCGCGTGCTGAAAAACCACAAACGTGCCGTTGTTGTCACGCACAAAGATATCTCTTCAATCGCCGCAGAGCATATGACGGTTCTCCAGCGCCATGATCAGCGGGTGCACAAAAGTCTCACCCGTCGGGTGCTTGTTCTTGAAAAACGATAATCATGTTCTCATGTTAAAATTTTTTTACCGTTTGGATGTCAATCTCATTTGCCTCGTTTCATTTTTCACCTCAGGTATATCACCGGGTCCTGCACAATATATTCTATTCATGACAAACCGGTTTATCCCTTTTTGCGGTAAATACCACTAGTACAGATATGGAAACCGGTAAGTCCGCAACTCCATGGCAGCACCTTGGCATCATGCTGCTGGTATGCATCGGGCTAGTCCTTGTACTGCCGCTTGTGCTTACCCTGCTTCTTGCTCTCCCTGTAACCTCAACACTTGCCCTGCTCGCCATGACACTCGTCATCGAATATGGCGCTGCCCCGGGAGGGATTGCACTCGGGCTCCCGCCCGGCTTTGTGCTGGTTGTCCTGTGCTCGGTTGCGCTGGGCATGACCCTGATGATGTATGGTTTGTTTGATACGCTGGCAACCAGTTCAGACAGGGTAGGAAATTTCCTTGTGCGGTCACAAAAAAGAGCGGATCAATCGTCCATTCTTGCGAACTATGGCATCTTCGGGCTTGTGCCGTGCGTGATGGTACTGGGATTTTATGTCTGCCCAGCCATCGCATGGGTCTGCGGCTGGCGACGCGATTATGCAATCCTGCTTACCATGACCGGCTACATCCTTGTTTCCATCGCAACAATTCTGGCTGCATCGGGTTTGATTACGATTCTACAAACGGGAGTATGATCTGGTATGACCAACATAACCCGGGTTGGCGCCGACATAAAACTCCCCGAACTCCTCGCGCCCGCTGGCTCTCCGGAGGCATTTCAGGCTGCAATCGCCGCAGGGGCTGATGCGGTGTACCTGAGTGGCAGGCAGTTTGGAGCCCGAAAATTTGCACGGAATTTTTCCGATGATGAGATCAAAGAAGCAGTCTGCTCTGCTCATACACAGGGTGTGCGGGTCTACGTGACAGTAAACACGCTCATCCATGACCGGGAACTATCCGGTGTTGCAGAGTACCTTGTCTGGCTGTACGCTATCGGCGTCGATGCGGTGCTCGTACAGGATTTGGGCATCGCAGCACTTGCAAAAAAACTGGCTCCAGGTCTTACCCTGCATGCCTCCACCCAGATGACCATTCATTCTGCTGACGGAGTGAAATGGGCAGCGGAACAGGGATTTTCCCGGGTTGTTCTCGCACGCGAACTTTCCCTTGCTGACGTGCAGGCGATTGCAGCGGAAACCGCATCGCTTGGCATCGGTCTTGAAGTGTTTGTACACGGAGCCCTCTGCTATTGCTGGTCCGGCCAGTGCCTGTTGTCATCCGTCATTGGCGGGCGAAGCGGAAACCGGGGCATGTGCGCCCAGCCCTGCCGGAAACCGTATACATTTGTCACCGGGGACCGCGATAAATATGGCAATCCTGTCAATATGCACACCATTCCAAAAAAAGAACGGTTCCTCCTCTCCCCAAAAGACCTCTCGACCCACCCGCACCTGTCAGAACTTGCCCGTGCACCGGTCGCTTCCCTGAAAATTGAAGGCAGGATGAAATCTCCTGAATACGTCACGACGGTCGTATCGATTTACCGGCGTGCGCTCGACGCAATTGCTGCCGGTACCTGGGGACCAGAAAACAATGATATGCATGACCTGCTGCTTGCATTCAACCGGGGGTTTACGAAAGGGTATCTTTTCGGCGACCGTCATGCCGACCTGATGGGCCGCGACCAGCCGGACAACCGGGGACTCTTTATTGGGATGGTAACCCGGTTTGACAAACAGTCAGGAACTGTGACGGTGCAGTGCGAAACTCCCATCGCGCTGCATTCCGGAGATGGGGTGCTCTTCTCGCACCCGGACCAGCCTGAAGCCGCATGGGGATGTGCCCTCAACAATGAGCCGGTCAGTTTACAATCCTCACTCACCTTCTCCCTCCCTCAACCAGTACCCGTGGGAGCCCGGCTGTACCTGACATCGTCCGGCGCGCTGCGGGCAAGGGCCCGCCAGATTGTGGCAAAACCTCCCGCTGAACTCCGTCACCCGGTCATGCTGGATTTGACCGCGTCGGTTATGCCGGACGGCACACTGGTTCTTGGCGGGATGATCGCTGCCGGCAGCACAAAGCCGATTGTGGTTCCAGAAACACAGTCACGCATCCTTGTTCCGGCCGATTCCCGGTCGCTTACCCCAGGACAGCTGGCACTATCGCTCACAAAAACCGGCGGGACACCCTTTGCCATCCGTGAATTTGCTCTTGATTATAACGGTGGAATGTTTGCCCCGGTTGCCGAACTTAACCGTGTCAGACGGGAGTTCCTCTTGTCTGCCCAGACAATACTTGTGCAGGCCGCTCTCCCATCAGATCAACAAATACGTGCGGCACGGGAGCGGCTGACCACTTTTGTCAATGACTGGCATTTACTTCATACGGAGCACACCCCTTTACCGGTAACGATTCCGGTCAGTCTCGCCCTTTCTACTGACGCCCTTGATGGTGTAGTGGCAGCGGTAAATGCGGGTGCAGATATCATTTACTTTGAGCCCACATTTCATCAGGGCCCGACAGGATGTGCGAAACCCCGGGATCCTGATGATATCCCCTCACAGATCCGTGAAGCACTTGCCTGTTGCCGCACCACCAAAACCCGCATGGTCTGGAAATTCCCGCGGATCACCCGCCAGAGATTCCTTGACAAAGCGATATCCCTGATTCCTGCGCTGGTAAGCGATGGGCTTACAGAATGTATGGTCGATAATACCGGTGCTGCACGTGCAATCCGTTCAGCTCTGCCTGGTTTGGAGATTGCCGGATCGATGGGGCTGAACGTGTTCAACCACCTGGCACTTGACAAACTCACCCGTGTGCCGTTCCATCTGGTCACTCTCTCACCGGAGCTCTCTGGCAGAGAGATAACAGAATTATGCCATGCAGCGGCGGGTATTCCTCATCTTCCGGACTGTGCCGTTATGGTACAGGGTGCCGTTGAAGCCATGATTTCAGAAGACTGCCTACCTCAACCGGTAGGCATGTGCAACCACCCCAACTCTACCAGGACTGATGATGCCGTCCCTTTCCTTGGGATTCAGGATGAGACCCGCCGGATCTTTCCGGTCATCGTGGACAGTGAATGCCGGACACACCTGTTCAATGCGATGGAGACCTGCCTGATCGATTACCTGCCACTCCTGTTTGATGCAGGAATCCATTCGATAATAATCGATGCCCGTATGAGATCGCCTGCATATGTCAGCGAGATGGTGAACATTTACCACGAGGCAATCACCATGGCACAATCAGACAGCTTGGATTCATCCCGGCACCTCCGGAACTTAAAAGAACAGATCAAACGAATCACCGGGGGCCTCATCACATCAGGGCCGTTCCTCCACGGGTTAAAGGAATAATTTTTTTGGCTCTGAGAAAACCTCTTTCATAACACGCAGCCCCCCTCTTGCGCCACCAGTCTCCCAAGGGGGACGGGGCTCAA
>PNBP01000061.1 GCA_003136075.1 Methanoregula sp.
GCACAAAAATTCCCTGATTCCGTAAGTGTTCTGCCACTTCCTTACCGGCGATCTGTTTTTTTGCCTGCGACCGGCTCATCAGCCGCCCGGAACCGTGGCATGTGCTCCCGAAGGTTTTTTCCATGGCAACCCGTGTTCCTCGCAGGACAAACGATGAAGTTCCCATACTGCCTGGGATAATCACCGGCTGCCCGATCTGTGCCAGCGATGCCGGAATATCCGGGGATCCCGGGCCAAAGGAACGGGTCGCACCTTTACGGTGCACGCAGACCGTCATCCGTGTACCTTCAACCTGGTGCTCTTCAATCTTCGCAACATTATGCGCAACATCGTAGACAAGCGGCATGCTNNGCCGGTTGGCCCATGCATAATTTGCCGCTGCCGCCATAGCGCCAAAATAGGCCTTTCCTTCTGGAGAGGTAATCGGTGCGCAGGCAAGTTGCCGGTCCGGGAGCTTGATATGATAGTTCCGTGCCGCCGTTTCGAGATCTTTTAAATGATCGGTGCATACCTGGTGCCCCAGTCCTCGTGAACCGCAGTGGATCATGCAGCAAATCTGGCCATGGGTAAGACCAAAGGCGTGTGCGGCGGTTTCATCGTAGATCTCGATTACCTGCTGCACTTCAAGAAAATGATTCCCGGAGCCAAGTGTCCCACCCTGCGGTATTCCGCGCTGGTGTGCTTTTGCCGAAACTGCGTGAGGATCCGCCTGTTTCATGGTGCCCCCCTCTTCACAGCGGATGAGATCTCCCGGGAGCCCGTATCCGGAATCGACTGCCCATCGTGCACCTTTCACCATCATTGCATCCAGTGACTGGGGCGATACCTTGTGGGCGCTCTTTGCGCCGACACCGGTGGGGACGATGCGGAACAGCTGCTCGACCAGATCCCTGGGATTTTTAATGTCATTCCGGGAGAGTGGTGTCGTGAACAACCGGACACCGCAGTTGATATCAAAACCGACACCACCCGGTGAAATGACTCCCTCATCAAGGGAAAAAGCGGCCACACCGCCAATGGGAAAACCATAGCCCCAGTGGATGTCCGGCATCGCAAGGGAATACCGGATGATGCCCGGCAGGGTTGCGACATTGGCAAGCTGCTGTACTGCGCCGGGTTCAAGTGACTGAGTAAGGGTATCAGACAGGAAGAATTTTCCCGGCACACGCATGCCCGGTACATACCCAACCGGTACCTCCCATTCATTGTTGCCTGTTTGGCGTATCCCGTCCAGCATCAGCGTGCCTCACCATACTATTCTCACATTCTTAAAAAAACAGTTTGGATAGATATGATCGTTTGAGCATATGATGGTTACAGACCGGGAGAACTTGTGGCAGTCTGGAAGAGATTTATTTTCTTTGTTGGGTTGCCATGAAATTTTGGTTATTGCGATGCATGTTGAACAGATGCATATGCAGACAAATAAAGGTCATCAGAAATGCTCTTTTACTTTGAGTTTCTTTTTTTTTAGAAAATCCGATGAATCTGACAACCTGCATTTTTTTTAAGATTTGACCCACCCCTGCGGGGGTCGCTTGAGGGGTCTCGTCAACCCCTCGCTGGGCAAGATGGTATTTATCACTATATTTCCCCATCACAATTTTTGTTATGTCGAATTGACATTTAAATTAGAACCGCCGCGGGGGTGCCCCTTCAGGGGCGGCGGGGTCCATCGTAACCGGGGGTATGGAGGCAGTTTGCTCCCATCAATGAAATTGAAGTGCAGTGTGATCACTTAAAAAAAGTTGAGGTATCACAAAATTTGCATCACTTTAATGTGAACCCTGTTGGTTTTATGCACGTTTTTTTAGTATAACCAATTCCTATACAGCGGAAAATTACCGATGTTGTGCCGCTGTGGAGATCACTCCTCCTCTTGATTCAGAGCCAACGTAACCGGGGAATACCCTAAAAAAAAGTCTCCGGCATCTCCCGCAAAATCGCAGCCATCGTTTTACCCTATTCGTCAGACATCAAACAGGACGTCGAGCACAAACCCTTCGGTATCTTCGCTGATGGACATGCCGGAATAAGATATCCCTTTGATTTCTGTCCCTTCACGGTGTCGCTTCGGATCGAATGGTTCCCCATCAAGCGTTGCATGCAGGTGGTTTCCGGTTATCTGCACGTTTGCGCGGGCTATGACAAAGTTTTCCGTATCGGTAATAAAAAGCAGTTCCGAGAGAAAATCCAGAAGAAGGGATTCGCGATCCGGAGAATCCAATTCGATCTTACGAAGTGTCCCTCCTTTAATATCTGTTCCATACATCACCTGCATCAGTGCCCGGCAGGCTTCATTGAAGAGCTGGTCAAGTGTCGGCTCGTGTGCACGGATTTTGATATCTGCGGTATGGGAAAGTTCTTCAAAACTCATCCGGGTTCGTGTCCTGTGAAATCTTCGTCATAAAACGGGATCATGTCCTTTTGAATCGTTTGGAGGAACCGGGCCTGGTGGATGGATATGTATATTGTGTGAGTGGCAGCATTAAGCAGAAGATCGGTTTTTTTCGGGGGTTTGATCCGTACCGGGAGGAGAATCGGACCTCCGCACGAGGTACATATGCGAAAATCACAGTTGCGTTTTTCAATATATTCAATGACCTCGGGTGCGATGGTGATTTCAGGAAAATGGGACACGTCATCGGAATAGGTATGCATTATGCTACTACTATTGGAATGAAATACTAAAAACGGTTATGGTGATGGGGGCTGGATTTTTTTAAACCCCGACGATTCGCACCACAATGTTCACATACTTTTCTTTGAGTGCGTAGGACGTAACGCCATCGGTATTCCGGGTTGCTTTCAGAATCCCGATGCGGGATGCAATGATACCAATCATCGAAGCAATTGCATGGAACGTGACAGAAAATCGCTTCTGCAGTTCCGCGACAATCTCTGCAATGGTCATCGGTTTAATGCTCAAAAAGAGATTGAGGACTTCACGCCGGATGCCGGTTTTATCCCGTGAGAGATACGTTTTCAGCCGGCCCTCAATAACTTTTTTGATCTCGGACTGAGATCTCATACCTCTACTCTCGCGGGTTTCGCTATTTATATTTTGCGTTTTTTCGCGTTTTATCAACGCGGATAGGAAAACGGACCGTTTTGCAAAGGATCAACCCGGACCGGAGTGAATTTTTCCAGTACCTATGGCAGGCTCTCAACGATCCTGGTGATGTGTATTAGAAACCGGCATCTGGTAATTATTTAATTGTTCATAAACAGATGAGTATGATATGGGATTATTCAACTATAATATTGAAAAATATACCCCTCGACAGTTGGTGGTAATCCCGCTGGTAATCCTGGTTATATCCCTTGCAGCTCTTGCGTTTAACACGGCGACAACGGGTATGCCGGTGACACCGGGAATTGATTTTTCCGGTGGAACTGCGGTTACGGTGATTACCCCCGATACAAAAGAGCAGTTACAGGCAACATTTGCCGGGTATCCGCTGGTTGATATCGGTGAAGGGATAAATAACGGGAAATTTATCACGTTTGGATCCATGGATGACGCGAAATCCCAACAGCTCTCGCTTTTGATCGAACAGAAATATCCCGATGCCAAAATAGACCAGATCGGGGAATCGTTTGGGAAAACCCTGCAGTCGCAGGCGGTTATTGCGATGATCCTCGCGTTTATCGGGATGGCAATTGTGGTCTTTATTTCGTTCCGCACCTTTGTCCCCTCCTGTGCAGTCGTCTTGTCCGCCTTTGCTGATATGGCGATGACGGCAGCAATGATGAACGTAGTTGGCATCCCTCTTACTCTTGGAACAACCGCCGCACTCCTTATGCTCATCGGGTACTCGGTGGACAGTGATATCCTGCTCACCACCCGCGTGCTCAAACGGCAGGGAAAACTGAATGAAAAACTCATGGGTGCATTCCATACCGGTATTATTATGACCTCGACCACAATTGCTGCCGCTATCGCACTCTTTGTTGTTTCATGGTACGGGCAGGTCGAGATCGTATACGAAATATCCGCAGTGCTCCTTATCGGGTTGTTCTTTGATATCATCAACACCTGGCTGACAAATGTCGGCATCCTGAAATGGTATGTCCTGAAAGGTGGTGGAAAATGAAGGACGCACGGTTAAAAGACCTCTTCACGGACTGGCGCGTTCTCACTCTCATTATCCTTGTCGTCCTGTCAATTGTCGCTATCTACCCACACTTTGATAATCAGGGCAATCTCGCGACAAACCTCCAGTATGGTCTTGATCTCCAGCAGGGGGCATGGCTCCAGCTGGAGTTTAAGTCTGAAGTCGTGGGATATACAACCGATCAGCCGGTTGATCAGTTTGTTGCAAACCTCTCAAAGAGCCTCGATACCGATGTGCTTGTAGTTGATGCGACGCATCTTGAGATACGTAAATCCTACACGCAGGACGCACTCGATCCCCTGTTTGCCGCGGCGGGAGGAAAAATTACCTCCTACCAGCCCGGTGTCTCAAAAGCTACCGCAGACCTGGTAAAGCAAATCCTTGAAAACAAGATCAATACGATGGGCACCAAGGATGCCAAAGTCAATACCCTTGTGGGTATGAACAACGTGGCCCGGTACGTCCGCATCGAACTCGCCGGTGTCGATATGAACGAGGCCCAGCAGATTGTCGGGAAACAGGGCAAATTCGAGATCCGTATCCAGACGGTTGGAAATGCGACCGAGCATGTCCTGTACGGGGACTCGATTACGAGTGTCCAGGTGCCCGGCCAGGAACCGCCCGGCAGCAACAAATGGGGCGTCGCGTTTACCTTAAGCGAGGGTGGCAGCGCTGCGTTCAGGGATGCCGCGATCAAGTATGGCGCGACTGTTGATCCCACTAACCACCAGCTCATCATGCTGCTTGATAACAATACGGTCTACTCTGCCCCGCTTTCCACGGATCTGGCGGGACAACTGCAGAACACACCCACACGGCAGCTGTTCGCATCCACCGGAACTGGCACGAACGGCATGCAGCAGGCCACAAACCTTGAGATACATCTCCGGGCCGGTGCACTGCCGGTGGATGTCAATGTTGCAGGATCGGGATCGACATCTGCCGCACTCGGTGAACATTTCAAGGTAATGTCCATCCTTGCATTCATCCTGGCGCTCATCACCGTTGCATTTGTCATCTACTACCGGTACCGCGAACCAAGTATCGTGCTCCCCATGATCCTGATCAATGCCTCAGAAATTCTTATCCTGCTCGGGTTCATCAGCCTGATCAAATTCCAGATGGATCTACCAACCATCGCCGGGTTGATTGCGGTGCTGGGAACGGGTATCGACCAGCTGGTCGTGATCACCGATGAAATCCTGCACGAGGGTAAGGTGCCATCGCCCAACCTCTACCTGAAGCGTCTTGCCCGGGCGCTGGGCATCATTGTCGTTGCAGCAGGAACGGTGCTTATCGCGATGCTGCCGCTTGCCCTCATGGATCTCTCAACCCTCAAAGGGTTTGCCATCATCACGATGATGGGTGTGATTGTCGGTGTGATTGTCACCCGGCCGGCGTACGGCAAGATTATCATGGAGATCCTCTCCGAATAACAATACCATACCTTTATCTTTTTTTTTATCGACTACTTTTGAAGGTAGGTTACATGAGTAAACCGGTTGTGTATGATTTTTTCGCCACATGGTGTGGTCCGTGTCAGATGCAGACCCCGATTCTTGAAGCGCTCGAAAAAAAGCTTGGTGATCTGGTGGAGATCCGGAAAGTGGACGTTGACAAGCACATGGATCTGGCAGAAAAATACGGCATCCGCGTCGTTCCCACCCTTATTATCGAGAAGGACGGGAAGATTGTCAAGACCATGGAAGGCGTGACGGATGCCGCAACGCTTGAGAAACTGTTGCAGCCGCTGGTGGGATAAGTGAAGATAGGTATTGTTGGCGGCACCGGGGATATCGGTGAAGGCATGGCGATGCGCCTGTCCCCGGTTTTTGACGTAATTGTCGGGTCCCGGGAACAGGACAAAGCAGAAACGACGTGTACCATGACAAGAGACATGCTCAAAAAGCGCGGGAAAGACTGCTCGCTTGCCGGTGTGTCCAACCAGCAGGCTGTTGACGATGCGGATGTCGTTATACTGGCGATCCCGTTCAGGCACCTTGAAATGACACTGGCGTCGCTCCACGGCTTTGAGGGAAAAACGATCATCAGCCCGGTGAACCCGATGGAAAAGCATGAGTTTTTCACTTTTGTTCCCCCGGCTGACGGTTCAGCGGCCCTGATGGTGAGAAGGCTCCTCCCGAAAAGTGCTCATATCTGTTCTGCGTTCAACACGATTGCCGCAAACCGGTGGAAGGCGCTGGATGAAGAACTTGAATATTCTGTGCCGGTCTGTGGCGATGACGAGTCCGCAAAACATGATGTCATGGGGATCGTGAACCGCATTTCAAAACTACAGGCGTTTGATGCCGGCCCGCTCGCGGTCTCCTGCATGGTGGAATCGTTAACCCCGCTTGTGCTGAATATTGCCCGGTACAACAAGATGAAGGATGTCGGCATACAGTTCCGGTAAACCACAAAAGATTGTCGGGATCCTCTCGCGCACGTACGGGAATATTCCCTGGTGGCCGGGGGATACTGACGAAGTCATGATTGGCGCGATCCTCACCCAGCAGACCCGGTGGGAAAATGTCAGGGATGCCATTTCCCGTCTGGAACGTGAAGGGCTCTGTTCGATTGCCGCGATTCATGCTGCGGATAAGGCGGCGATTGAAGAATTGATCAGGTGTACTGGTTTTTTCCGCATCAAAGCCCGCCGGTTAAAAGCACTCGCGGCGTATGTAATGGATACGTATGGCAGTGTCGGGAATATGACGGCTGTGCCCACGGCACAACTCCGTGAAGGGCTGCTTTCGGTAAACGGTATAGGAGAAGAGACGGCGGATAGTATTCTCTGTTACGGGTTTTCCCGGGCGGGTTTTGTTGTCGATGCCTATACAGAAAGAATCGTGCGATGCGCGGGGATCATGGTAAAGCGATCAGATCTCAAAGCGCTGTTTGACCATGTATTGCCTGAAGATCCCGCTGTCCATCGTCAGGTGCATGCCCATATGGTTGAATATGCAAAAGAGTTCTGTGCAAAGAAGAGGTGTNNCATCTTGTTGGCGGAAATTTTGGAAATATCAGCGCGCGGGAGGGAGACCGGGGATTTTTAATCAAGCGTACCGGTGCATATCTTGATGCACCGGGTGACCCGGTTTTTGTTCCCTTTGACGGGGAGGTTCCCGCGCACGCGTCCAGCGAGTACCGCGTGCATAAGGCAATCTACCAAAAAACCCCGCACCGGGCAATTGTGCATGCTCACCCACCGTTTGCGGTTGCTGCATCGCTGGTCATGGATTTGATAAAACCGCTGGACAGCGAAGGAGAGATGTTCTGCCCGCTCATTCCGGTGGTAAGCGGGGAGCCGGGTACACAGGGACTTGCCGATGCAGTATCTGATGCGCTTATCAACAACCGGCTGGTGATCGCACGCGGGCATGGGACGTTTGCGGCGGCCGCGACCCTTGATGAAGCATTCCTGCTGACATCGCTTACCGAGCATGCATGTAAGGTGCTTGCGGTGAAAAATTTGTTCTCTAAATAATTGCCAGACGAGACTTAAAAAAAACGGGTTTATGGAATATGGGAAACCCTGCCAAACCTTAAGATACATATTTTCTTCCACTCCCGGCCAGTTCGAATCGTCATTATGATAATTTTATAGGTCATGTAGAAATCATCGACACTCTTCGAAGTCGCGGTATCGGGAATTCCTGTCTCCGCCACATGGCACCCCCGGTTTGCGATATCTCGTCAGAGTGTCAGTGAAAAACGCCTGAAAAAAAGAAGGCCTAAAAAGTGAGGGTCAAGGGGATGCTCCCCTTNNAAAAAAGAAATTATTTCTGGGATCGTGGGGGCTGAAGAAGCTGGATCTCCCGTATAATCTCGCGGTGGAACACAAGTAGCATATCCGATATCATGCCGAACATGAAGATCTCGATACCCACGACAATGAGCAGCACGGTCAGAATTGTGAGCGGGATGTGATCGATATGACGAATCCATTCAAGGACAACATAAATTCCGGTGAGGATCCCTAAAAGTGAGGTGAACAACCCCATGATGCCGAAATAAAACATCGGGTTATTCACCCGCGCAAGCCGGTAGA
>PNBP01000077.1 GCA_003136075.1 Methanoregula sp.
TTGTTGAGGCATACGCCATAATCGTGCAGGTATCTGACACCTGTTGTTTCCGGTTTTTCTGGGGGCTGCCCAACAGCACAACGCTGGTACCTGGGAGATCCAGTACCTGGGGGAGCAGGATTTCTTCGAGTCGTGTCCGCTGGGGTTCAGGACCGGATATCATCACCAGGTAGTCGAGATCACTGGAAACATCCTGCTTGTGTGTGCTCGTCATGATGCCGGAAAAATATACCCGTGAGCGAGTCGCTTCAGTCCCTGGGCGGGACAGTTTTCCTGCAAGAGAACGCGATCCGGGGGGATTATCCGGGACGATAATATGCCTGAATTTCGAATGGAGGTACCCGTTCAATTGTACCGCCAGGAGCTCGACAGGCCAGAACATTATCGGCAGGTGGTAGTGAAGCTGGTGCGTGATAAAAACTGAGGGGACTTCTGAAGAGTAGAGTCCAAGCCGGTTGTCACTGATAACAAGGTCATAATCGTCCTGTGCGAGAATTTTTTGCAGATTTTTTCGCTCTTCGCCAATGGCTTTTAACATAATCGGTAAAAACGCAACAAATTTCGGCAGAAAAAACCGGCCAGAACTATACGGTACCGGGTAATCGGGAAGATTGATCATCCGACAGTGCGGGAATTCTTTTTCCAGTACCACGCGCGCATTCCCACAGGCAGCAAGAGTTACCTCGTGGTGATGTGCCTGGAGTGCCTGTATGAGGGGAATATCCCGGGTCGCGTGACCAAGACCCCAGTTCAGCGGCGATACAAGAACATTTGCCATTATTCTCTCCGGTATGTATCAGTACGTTCTTTTGCAGACGTATTGAAATGTTCGGCATACATTCAAAGGAATTATCGTCTGCAAATCCACATCTGGAAAAAATAATCTCGAATATGAAAAATTGTGTCTCCGAATTAACGGGATCATATTACTCCCGGAATTCAGCACCATCTTTGAAACAATAATCATCATTTCATCAAAAATTACAAAAATGCGGCTCTGTTGAAACCCCGGAGAGAGATACAGTCGCTCTTGGAGGTTCTTTTGCAGATGGTATTTTTTGCCTTTCTGCTTGGGCATCTCCCACTGGTGTCTCTACCTATCAGAAGGTTGATGAAAAACCTCAAGCATAATTGGGGGTCAAGGGGATGCTCCCCTTGGGTTGCCTCCCCCTTTTGGGGAGAGAGAGGGTCACACCCTCCCAACCAGTATAGAGGATATGCAAATGACGCGAAAAAAGGATTTCAACAGATCCAAAAATGTTGTTTTTAAAATCCGTCAATACGCATAAATCATCTCCTGCCGATATTGGTACACATTTTACCATTCTTTCTGGAGAGATTATACTGTATCACCCATTGCGCAGGCTCATCCGGTTCGAGGCATATGGCATACTCTTTATGCTCGCCGGACTTTTCGGTGCACTTCTGACAAATGCATCGTTTGACTGGTCACTGGCGGTACTCCTGATCTTTATTGCAGCATCATCTGCATTCGGGTTTGTAATCAATGATATCTCGGATGTTACACTTGATGCACGTTTAGAAAAAACCCGGAATCCTCTTGCAGATGGCTCGCTTTCCTGCCGGGTTGCCTGGATTATCAGCGGAATTTTTCTTGCAATCTCTCTTGCCTGTATGGCGATATTGCCATCCTCACTCTTTACGATAGAACTTGCAGTCCTGTTTGTGTTTTTCACGTACTCGTTTATTATCGAGGCTAAAAATATTGCAGGACTGGATCTGGTATACCACGCCCTGTTTCCTGCGCTCTATGGACTCATGGGGTATGTTCTCTCTCACCCGTTTGATCTGACAGGTCTCGTTTTCACCATACTCCTGGGAATATTCGGTGCAATCGGTGAGATGGGCAATGAAATACGGGATCATGAAAAAGACCGGCATGTCCGGAACAATACCGTTGTTTTTATGGGCGAACGACTGTCATTTATCCTGACCCTCGGACTTATGCTTTCCGCTTTTGTGATTATTACCTTCTTTGCGGTCATTCAGCCGGGCTATTTCTGGCTCATTCCCATTGTACCATTCGGCATCTTTCTGGTACATCCTGTTTATCAAGCGATGAAAATCCCCGATTTCCGGGAAACATTTGTTGATACGATAAATTCCCGGGCAATAATTCTCGCTGTCGTAATGCTTCTTGTGTACACCATAATCAGGTTCTTTGGCGTAATCCGGTGATTTAAAAAATTTTACGTTACGACCGCTTTCATGAACCGCCACCGGGCAAACACATACATAATTGCAGTAAAAACAAGCAGTCCTGAAAATGCGAGCAGGATATCACTGCCGGTAGAGACATAGTGCTTGCCTAAAGCCAGAAAATCCGGACCGATTGCAAAGTAGCGGATCCCATCAATAAGGAGAGTCATCGGGTTATACAGGGAGAAAATTTTCAATACTTCCGGGAAGGCATCAACCGGGTAGAGAGCATTGCTGGCAAAAAAGATCGGCATGGTCAGGAGTGTCATAATTCCCTGCATTCCTTCCGGTGTTTCCATCGTCACCGCAATACCCGCTGACAAAAAGAGGAACCCAAGTGAAAATACCCCGACAAATGCCAGGATTCCCAAAACTGCAAGAATGATTTGTACCGGAGTATACCCGACAAAAAACTCAGCACCAATTACAATACCAAAAACCATGATAATAATAGCCTGAATAAATGCTTTTGTCATCCCTGAAAGGCCAATGCCGATGATGACGTGATCCCGTGGCATGGGACTTGCCATAATCTCCCGCATTAGCCCCCAGTTCTTGTCAAAAAGAATGATCATACCCCCAAACAGGCTGGTAAATAAGGATGTCATCGCAATGATCCCGGCTGCCATAAACGTAAGATATCCTACCGCATGCATACCTGCAGGCACCGGTACACCCGACATTAACTTATCAAAGCTGCTCGCCATCGCAATACCAAAAAACGCAAGCCAGAGTGCCGGTTGCAGAAGTGAAGAGAGGAGCATTGTTCTGAACCGGAAGAACCGGATCATGTCACGCCAGTAAATGTTGAGGAAACCGTAATTCATCATCAGCGTCTCCTTGCAGTCCGGGAAATATTCCGGGACTTTCCTGCGGCCTCGTCACGGATTTCTTTTCCTGTATAATGCACAAACACATCATCCATAGACGGCTTTTTAAGGTTAACCGTGCCGATCGTGATTCCGGCATTTCGCAGGGTGTCCATAATAAAAGGGAGCGTTTTTGTACCGTCCTCAGTTATCAGGACAACAATTCCTTTTAATTTCTGGCTGATTGTTTTTACGACAGGCAATTCGTTGAGTAAAATTGTCGCCGCTGCATTGTCAGAAGTTTCCAGATAAATGCTGTCCCGACCAAGGGTATTCTTGAGCTCCCATGACGTACCGGAAATAATAATTTTACCGTGATCGATGATGCTGATCCGGTCAGAGAGCAGATCTGCTTCATCCATGTAATGCGTGGTGAGAAAGATGGTGGTCCCCTCTTTGTTCACACCCTTGATGTATTCCCACATTCGCATCCGTGTCTGGGGATCAAGCCCGATAGTCGGCTCGTCTAAAAAGAGAACTTTGGGGCGCGTCATCAGTCCCCGGGCGATCTCAAGCCGGCGTTTCATCCCCCCGCTTAATTGCTTGGTCCTTGTATTCCGTTTTGATTCCAGTTCGACGAGCACCAGAAGTTCTTCAATCCGTGCCCTGCGATCGGCACGCGGCATTGAATAGAGTTTCCCATGGAACTCAAGAATCTCCCACACCGTCATATCCCGGTCAAGGGTGATCTCCTGAAAGACAATGCCAATCGATTCACGGACGTTCTGGGGATCGCGTGTTACATCATACCCGGCAATACTTACTTCACCTTTCTGAAGAGACAGGAGGGTGATAAGTACGTTTATCGCGGTACTTTTCCCTGCTCCGTTCGGGCCAAGAAACGAGAATATCTCGCCTTTTTTTACGGTAAAACTGATCCCGTCTACCGCTTTGAAATCGCCATAGGAATGTTCGAGATTTTTGACGCTGATGATGGTCTGATGCTCAGGTTTCATGGATGTCGACATGTTGATTCATGCCTTAAAATCACATTAATCCTTTGATACAGGACATTGTGTAAATAAAAGGCGAATCCGATACCCGTACACAAAAGACTGTTTTTTTTTGATTTGGATTCATCTAATCTGCGACAAACATAATTAATTTCTAAAAATGGGGATACTCTTTTACTGAGATTGCCCGGGAATTTACAGCCAATGGGGTATCTTATTTGCGAAGGCAAAATATTTTTTTAGAAACATGAACCTGGGGATACTCACATCGTACTTACTATTCATACTGGCAAAAACCTCCTCAAACTGCAAAGATTTTTCTTTACAGAGAACTGTTCTGGTGAAAAAAGTGTCCCCCCATCATACCCTTTGGGAACCATGAACCGGATGNNACCGGATCATATCGATGTAAAAAGGACCAGCACGATATCGTTGTCAGCGTTTTTCGGGAGTTGGTTGTGCCCGGGATAGATTGTTTCTTTAACCGGTCCTCGGGATAGACTGCGGTAACACGAGTTTCTATTTACAATAATGGAGAGGGGGTATCCCAAGGGAACGTCAGCATTGTTTCACCCGTGAACAATGTCAAGATCAGTCCGAATCAATCTAAAGAAGAAAGGGAACACGGGGAGGGTCAGTCCCCGGTTCTGGACTGGCTGCATCTTGTTGTTCTTGTCCTGTCAAGTGTGTTAAGACCATAGTGATGACGAATCTCTCCCCCGGTGCATCACCTCGGGATCATTGGGATACTCAGGTTTAACCAAAGGTGATCAGGCTCATCGCACAAAGGTCGTTCGAGAGAAACCCGAATTGCCGGACACCTCCTATTACAGTTTCCCTGCTGAAGCCTGCAAGATATGCCCGAAATAAGATCTCCTGGTTTCCATGGGATGGTATTAAGGACAATTCTGTAAATTACATAATACATTTTGTAATATAAACGTTATGTTAGCGCTATAAAAAATGCTTAAAAAATGCAAAATATCTGGTGAAGTGGAGGATCTGTACCCCCCATGCACATATCTGGTCATCGCCCGGGCACGTTCATTCAACCGGAATAAACCAACCAGGACTCGTTTTGGAGAATCGATAATCCTTTTTGGCGCGATAGATGACATCGTAATCGTGCAGGTGTTTTTGCGATCTCATTCTCGTAACGGCAAACTTTTTTTAGGGTTACAATAAGGTTAATCCCCGCCCAAACGAAAGAGATTTTGCGATGTCGAAAATATCCAGAAATGAAAACTTCCACAATGCAGAACCCGATTTCCAATACAAACAATGTCTTGTCATTCGAAATGACGTAAAGATGAGCTGCGGCAAGAGATGTGCACAGGCTGCACATGCATCCATCGGAGCATTTGAAAATGCAGACAAAACCCTCAGGAAAGCATGGCAAAGCGAAGGGCAGAAAAAGGTTGTACTCAAAGCAAACGATGAGCGGACGCTTTTTGAACTCAAAGTAATAGCGGAACGTGCCGGGATCTCTACATCGCTCATTCAGGACGCCGGGATGACTGAAATCCCCCCAGGGACTATTACTGCGCTTGGTCTCGGACCGGCAAAATCCGAGGACCTTGACAAGATCACCGGAAACCTTACCCTCTTATGAAAGAGAGCACGTATCCGCTCGAACGCGAGCTTGGCATGCGGTATTATGCAACGGATACCGCGGGGATTGGAGGAAAACTCCGTTCGGCGCCGCAAGATTTTATCGTTGATGAGATCCCTCTGAAGGAGTACACCACGACATCCGGCCCATATCTCATTTGCCGTCTCACCAAAACAAACTGGGAGCTCCAGCATGCAATAAAAGAGTTATCCCGCCGGCTTGGCATCAGCCATCGCCGCATTGGCTGGGCAGGGACTAAAGACAAAAACGCTGTCACCTCGCAGTTTATCTCGCTCTACAATGTCACCAGAGAAACCATAGCCGATGTCCGGCTCAAAGATATTACGCTTGAAGTTATCGGGCAGGCAAATGAGCAGTTGTCATTAGGGGATTTGGCGGGAAACCGGTTTGATATCACCATACGGGAAACGGAACACACGGACTTGGAAAAACGGGTAACAGATATTTCTGCAACCGCCATGCAGGCCCTTCCCAACTATTTCGGGCTCCAGCGTTTTGGTGTTATCCGCCCGCTGACGCACAGGATCGGCGAATTAATTCTTCTGCGGGACTATGAAAAGGCGGTAAGGGTATACGTGGGTGAGGCATTCCCTCACGAACCTGAAGACATTCAAGCAGTCAGGAAAGCATTTGCTGAATCCGGCGACCCTGGAGAGGCATTGCGTATGCTCCCCCTCTATATGGCATTTGAACGGGCAATGCTTCATCATCTCTACACTCATTCCGGTGATTATTCAGGGGCGCTCCAGCAGCTGCCGCCAAAACTTCTCTCGATGTTTGTGTCGGNNTGTTTAACTGTGCCCTCTCCATGCGGTTTGAAGAGGGAAAAACCCTCACCGATCCGGTACCCGGAGACCATTTGATCTTTTCCAACGGTCGCACGGATGTCGTGACGACCCAGAATATTCATGCAGTTTCCCTGCATATCGGACGAGGGCGCTGCACGATTGCACTTTTCATGCCGGGAAAAGAGGTGTCTGACGCACACCCAATCGATCCTGCAATTACCGATCTCCTCACAAAACGGGGCATTACCGCCCGGGATTTCGAGCTGGCATCACACTTTGTCAAAACAAAATATGACGGTGCATGGCGTCCAGTATCCCTGAAAACAAACATCGTATTGGAAGTACATGAGCAAAGCGTCCGGCTTCGCTTCACGTTACCTCCAGGTCATTATGCAACAACGG
>PNBP01000134.1 GCA_003136075.1 Methanoregula sp.
GGTTCAAAGGGCTCCCGCATGTCGGGTCCCATTATGCTCCGGTCGAGTACGGGGAGAACGCACTCACGTTTCTTGGGATGGATGAGTCACCGCTGGACAAATAATTTTTTTTGGGATAATACAGACCGCACGAGCGCCATGAACCACGATCATAGCAAAAAATCTGCGGATCTGAAACAATAATGGAGGCAAAAAATAATCAAGATATCATGACTGCACAGGCAGCATCCCGGATGCCAAAAGACCATCCGTCAAAAAAGACGGGAACACTAAAAAATAAAGAGGGTGGTGGAAAGGATGCCCTGTACGCAATTTCAGAACATTCTCTTCACGGTTTTCTCGATAACGAGCCGGACATCTATACTGTGGCAGATATCAAAGTGCGGTACCGATAAAGGCAAAAATTGTCCTGATCCATTTCCCTTTTACGGATCTGACCGCAGTAAAACTGCGACCGGCGCTTGTCATTCATGAAAGCGAACAGGATGTTATTGTGGCATTTGTCTCTTCGAAAGTCCCGACGCACCTGGTTGATTCGGATCTCCTCCTCTCCGCCAGGATCACTTCTCCGTTGGGGAGGCACTTCACGGGAAGGCGAAGCGGGAACCAGTCGTGATGAGGGAGAGAGGCGATGGTTTTGCCTTACCCTGATCACATGCTGCACCATCTTTTTGATTCTCCAAGAAGAAGCGCACCAATTTAATACGTACTTTAAGAAACGTGGTGCAGAATCAGAGCCATGATTCAGGTACATTCCCACCCTGCAAACAGCCCGGATTGAGATGGTCAGCTGATCGGGTCATGTGGATAAAAAAATGTACGGGCCGATCGCGATCGGGTCAGATTTTTTTCCGGCCCGATCCGGTACGAGACAAAAATATTTTTGGCCCGATCTGAGGCGAGGCAAAAATATTTCCGGCGCGATCTGAGTTGGGCCGGAAAACTTTTTGGTGGGGGGTGGGGGTGACTGTGGGTTTGTAAGTTGTCCGGGTCAGATCCAGTTTTGCGTGGGGATGTGGTGCAGTGAAGTGGTGCAGGTCCGGATTAATCCCGGCATCGTTTGGGGTTTTATGCCGGACGTTGGGGGATCACTCTCCGGCTCAATCTCCGGCTTTCGAGAGAGGGGTAACGAGATAACCCTCTATTGTGTGATCGGGGGGGTTCCATGATGAGCATCTCTCCGTCGTAGGAAGATGTAAATAACTTGAGATTTTGGCACTATAAGAGCGAATCACTTGCAGAAAATCGCGAATTCCAGCACACAATTTCCAGCATCCCGATTTAATCGCTTCGTTTGGCTGGAATCGGCATAAACTAGCCCCTAAAATGTTCGCTAATAGCGGGCTTTGGACGGCAGATCTCCCCAAAATCGGGCTATAGTGGGTGAAAACGAAAAGAAGGCCTGTTTTGGGGCAAAGTTCCTAGACCCTTTACTTCGGACAGCGTCTTGAACCAGAACTATTAGAACGGGTGGTGAGTAAAGTCAACAGTTAACTCAACAACCGTTTCTAGAAAAATTCGCAATAACCCTAGGCATATGAAAGGAGGACGCGATCTAACTCATCATCCTCGGTTGTAAAAAAATAAATTATCTACCCACTATCTTAATTTTCTTAAGTAAGGTATTACCCTCGTGAGGAGATATAAGATCTAATCTGTATTTGTTTTCGAGTTCTTTCGCCACTTCAGCTATTAATCTTTTATCGAAGGTAACAAAATAATTCGCTCTGACCGAGATGGCGGTTGTCAATAATATTGCATCCTGTGTTTTAACACGTTTGAATGTGAAAATCAATGAAGCTACAATTTCAGTAAAATTATCGCCTTCTTCTTCCGGCTCATCTGAAAGAGGAATTATTGTGTTATTTCCGAATAATACATCAAACTCGTTTTCGATGTCTTCGTATACTGTTTCCATAGAGTCCCCAGGAAGATCGATAGAATTTTTCTCTTCGTTCCATCGTGAGAGAGGAGTGCCATTTTTAAATAACAGAATACTCCGGATTTCATCCCGGACTGCGGAATATACTTCGTTCATTGCAAGATATGAAAAATAGAACTCGTCTGAAAAACCTTTGGATTTCAAATCGATAATTCTCTGGATAAATTCAATTGAAGGTTTATGACGGTTCAGATAGATATCCCGAAAATCTGAGGGAATGCCGTATTTTTTGATAAGAAGGTCGAGTACACCGGAATCAGTGATCAGCCAGGGGACAAGCGTATTGGTGTCTATACACCATCTGGTACCGGTATTCGCCAATTATTATCTCCTTGCTTTCTTTTTGGAGCTCCATAGTCCCTTGATCTGTCCGGCTTCACCATTTATTGTCGAGCGCTGCCGTAACTCATAGTATTTTCCGGTGACCGGATTATGGATTCGTTTCGTTGCCATAACAATGACATTACATATGCTTGCAGGCTATTATTATTTTCTGAATAGGACCGGCCAGCTCTCGACACATTCGGTATGTTCACTGTTTAACCATTGTTCACTTTTTGTGAACATACCCGTACTATAGCAGCATTCCGGGATTAGGTCCCCTTTTTTCAGGATCGGTCATTTTCGCGCTATGGACCTGGTAGACATGCTCTCCGCTCAAACCACTTCTCCGTCGGAGACTCCAAGTGCCCAGATCTTGAAAGACGATCGTTTTCCTGAATTTGTAGCAGAAAAATGGCGAATTCCGGCACACAATTTTCAGTATCCTCATTTAAAAGTCAAGTGAATGTGGAAAAAGAAAATTCAAATTATCTCAAAAGGTGGAGCCCTCGATCTATAATCCGATGCGAGGATTCCTATCCCTACTAAAAGGAAAATTACGCATAGAAGATAATTTAAAAAGATCCCGGCAACTCCTACCATAAGACACCCACCACCGACAATATATCGTTGGTTCATATTTTTCGGAACAGGTTTCACAGGTTTCCCACTTTTTTCCGCACAATCCTTGCACACTTTGTTGTTTAGGCCTAAATCGTAGGTACATTCTCTGCAAAGTGTTTTTCCACATTGACTACACTTGAACCCGTGTGAATCCAAAAGACGGTGGCCATGTACCAATGCTCCACAGGAATTGCAGAGAATCCCATTGTTGTTAATATACGACCCACAAATACGGCCCTTCATCATTTCTGTATAACTAAGAAATTTTTGTGCATTTTCTACACCACGCATTTCATAATCCTTCTTCAAAATATCGAATTTAATATCCTGAAATGAGAGATAGACCTGCTTGATGTTAGAGATAAATAGATCTTTTTCGCTGGGAATGCATACCTTGGAATAGTGCTGATTTTTTTGTCGTGCGCTATAGGACACATTCTTTGTATGGCGATCAATGATTATTTTTTTCGCTATATTCGTTAAGGAACGGTCGTCGATCACAAAATCAGAACGAGAGAATTGAATGTTTGAAAAATCTGATTCGTTATAAACCGCGAGCGGAGCAGAGTTCAAGTGATTGGCGAGTTCCTGTTTCAACAACGCCCCTGAATTTCCGTCAATCAAAAAAATACCGTCTTCAAGGCATTCCCGATGAATAACACCAACACTCGTTTCAAAAGTTGAATTAATGTTATATTGGATCATGTATGATGGGATGAATGAAACCTGTCTTTGGGAAATTTTTACAATGTCCGAAGATTTCGCAGGATTGCTCTCAATTTTTCTATCAATAAATGATGATATCTTATTTTTCATCGCATCATCTTCTGACAGAGGATACCGTAAGACGGTATGACTTTTTCCTTCAAGGATTAGTTCAATGCCCGATCGCGTCGCAAGATCCGTCAATATTTTTTTGTCGACCAGTTCAATTTTTGGCGAGAGAGTGTTTGCGTGTTCAACGGCTTGCGGAGAAAATTTTCCGCTCGTTACTAAAATTCCTTTAATGGCGTTTGAAGAAATAACCGCCGAATGAAGTTTTTGAACGACAGGCCGCCCGATACCTGTGTGAGGCTGGTGTTTGCACTCAACTACAACCAATCCCTCGGTGGAATGAATCAGTAAATCCCGGCCCCCATCTCCGGAATACGGCATCACATCAACGGTTCCATAACCCAATTTTTGAAAAATCCTGGCGCACAATTTTTCAAATTCATAGCCGTCTAATGTTTCAAGAATAACCGTCTCGCGAAATGATGGGGATAATGGATCGGGTATTATCCCAGAACTGGTACTCATCAAGTCTCCCTATTTTTTGCAGAGATTTTTAAACCAGCTTGATGCGATTTGCTATAATTTTTATCGGACTTGTCCATAAGATCATCCCGATCATTTTACGCCACTGTAAAATGAAAAAACAAGCTACTCATTTGAAGATTTTGGCCATATCGAGGGCTATTGAGAGAATCGCAACGGTGTGTTGATATTGTATCAATCGTTGTGATATCTTCCCATTATCTGGCCTTTTCTTCCATTCTTTGTTGTTTTTTGCCGGATTCGTGAGGCTGTGTGCGTTTTAGGATTGATAATCTTCTTTGTTGCCATAATTGACCTCCTAATGATTTGTAATTATTTTCATACAATTATAAATTTTTTGTATATGTTAGGAATGCCGCACGATGTACCCGGTCTGCGAGCTGACGCTGCGATGCGTCTAGGCGGCGGGACGTTGAAGAAACTGACGGTGTATTACCTGGAGAGAGGGTTTCTGGGGCGAAGGACGAAAATTAAAATGTGACTTGGATTAGTATGGACAAAGTGCATTGGTATCTTCTGTGAGGTTTTCGAGCACACCTAGCGCTGCAGCAAGCCAATAGATGCTTTGCTCTAGACGCTGAGATAATTTATTTTGTAGAAATCGTAAAGTTTCCCAACGTTTTGATCGTATCTCGTCAAAAACTTCTTTTTCTTTGAGGAATTTAATCAAGGTTAAAAGTCTTACATCTTTTTTTTGCTTCCGGAACACAATATCATTCATAATGCCGGATTCCCTCCCCACCCTCTTTGTCTCACATGGTGCACCAACCCTCCCGCTTGAACAAGGAGTGCCGGCCCGTGAATTTCTTGTCGGGCTGGGGAAACGCTTTACCGGTATTAGCGCCGTGCTCTGCATATCGGCGCATTGGAACACAGCCCATCCTTCGGTGAACACGATCGGCCGTCCTCCGACCATTCACGATTTCTATGGATTTCCTGATGAACTCTACCGGATTACCTATCCGGCGCCGGGCTCACCGGATCTTGCCCAACGGGTTGCCGGCCTTGTCGAAGCAGCAGGACTTCCCTGCGACAGGGATACCGGCCGGGGGCTCGACCATGGGGCATGGGTCCCGTCAATGCTGATGTTCCCGGACGCTACGGTCCCAATAGTCCAGCTATCGATCCAGAATCATTTTGACCCGGCTCTCCATCTCGCACTTGGAGAAGCACTCTCACCCCTCCGGCAGGAAGGCGTACTTATTATCGGCAGCGGTGGTGCGGTTCACCCGCTTGGCGACCCGACGGTTGCACTGGGTGAAGGGCTCCCCACGGACAGCTGGGCGATCGCGTTCAATGAGTGGCTGAACCGGACAGTAACTTCCGGCGACAAAAAGAGCCTGATCGGCTACCGGGAGCTCGCCCCATCGGCAATCCACGCCCAGCACTATCCCGACCACTTCATGCCGCTCTTCACGGCGCTCGGCGCAGCCGGGCCGGATGCAAAGGGAAAGATTATCCACCAGAGCTGGTACTGGGGCAACCTCGGGATGGGGGCGTTCGAGTTCCGGTGAAAAAAATTGGGATGGATCAAACAAAACAAAACAAAACTATTGCTGTGCTATCCTATTCCTTGCATATTCAGGTCAGAGAGTAATCACAGCATGCAGGATTACCGTTGGACAGTTCCGTGATGCGCTGAACCGATCTCCTCATGTCCTAACTGTTCAAGCAAGGCAAGATAAAATTCGATTAGAACACTACGCTCCACTCCATCCGTTAATTATTCCATACCTCATTGATGCTATTGAAGGAAGATCATCTGATGAGGGTTTGTTTAGTTATGAAGGCTTGAAACAATGGTTATCACGAAATCCAGTTCCACTCTCACAGACAAAGGGCAATCTCCAATTAAAAGATCTCCGTAAATTCTTTGAGCAGAAGTGTGATGAGATCGGATTCAATGACGCTAATAAGAACTTTATAATGTCTCATGGTGTGTCATCGATTAACTGGACGAGTTACAAACAGTTCTTGCCTGAAAATGTCTATAAGAGATATATGGAATGTTTGCAGTCCATAAATATTGTATAATTTTTCCATATTAGAAACAATTGCGATGTTTAATACACTTGTTAATTAAAAAAAAGCAATATGTCAATTTGGGAAAAGATTAAGACAATTATTAGTAGGTTGTATTAATTGTAAAAAAGATAAGAGAACCAAATGTAAACTCAGGAAATAGAATATTTTAGAGAATAAGTGTGACCACACTCACCATCCAATGTCGCTTGGAAACTTTGGGATGCACCCGGCATTAAACTTCCAATTGAGATGCTTTTACTATCTCGGATTGCCCCACTGTTTGAATCTATCAGGTTTACGGTTACAATAGCATTATTTGACTGTGCATTACCCGCATTGTATGCAGTTCCACTTGTAGCCCAATAACATCCTAATCCAAGAGACAATTTTTCTTCGCTCTGACCTGGAGTTACATGCAAATCTGCATGAGGAAGGATTTGTGTGCACCCCCCAAAATACGTCATAAAAATAATTAAAAAGCAGATAAGCAATAAAAACCCAAATTTGCCAATTTTCATTATTTTCTCCAGTATATAAGAGACCATTAAATTCACGTATCAATAAACATTTTCAAATTGCTTCCCACTCTTTTAAAAAAGTGCAACCAATCTTACAATCTCTTTTAAAATCACTTTAACGAGTTTAAACCGTTAGACTTGGGTAAGGTTGAATCAAACTTGATTAAAACAAGAATGAATGAGTTTAAACTAAATGTTCAAACAAAGGTAGCCCTGCGAGAGTCAGAATCACAAAAGAAAACGGGCCTGAAGGGATTTGAACCCTTGACCTGCGGATTAAGAGTCCGCCGCTATGCCGAACTAAGCTACAGACCCACTTAGCCTACTAATGTGGTTGATATTGCTGAATAAAGGTTTTGGAAAACCGCAAGGGAGAATCACTTAATACGCACAGAGCCGTACATCTTTGGTAACATGCCTGAAACCGGCGTATTTGAATCAGCAGAACCGATAAAATACTGCATTTTTGGCTGCGGCACGAACGGGTACAACATCATTCTTGAGCTCGACAAGGAACATGAGCGCGTGATTGTAGTCGACAAAGATGAAACCCGGGTCCGCCACCTCCGCGACCAGAAATACGATGCCTATGTCCGGGACATTACCGCACCGGACATGCTCGTGGGCCTGCCCCCCTTCGAGATCGCATTTGTGATGACCGGCGATGCGGCGGCAAACCTCGCGGCTGTGCTTACGATAAAAAAACGGTACCCCCTCGCTCAGGTAATCGCACGGGCTATCGATCCGGTGAGTGCGGAAAAACTCACCATGTCCGGTGCGGATTTTGTCATCTACCCGCAGGAAGTTGTCGCCCGGGCGGCCATCCACCAGGTCAAAAAACAGCACGCAAACCGGATCTCGCAACGATTATTCACCCTTCTTGCCGGCTGGGACGGAACACTGGGCATCGTCACGCACAAGAACCCGGACCCGGACGCGATCGCCAGTGCGATGGCGCTTGCTGAAATCGCCCGGCACGCAAATCCAAAAACGCTCACCACCCGGATTTTTTATGAAGGCAATATCGGGCACCAGGAAAACCGGACGTTTGTCAACCTGCTCGATATCAAGATGGAGCACCTGACTCCCGAAGTGCTCCAGAGCTGCACCTACCTTGCCCTTGTCGACTGCCCGGCGCCCGGCGCAAATAACGATGTGCCGCTGCAGACCCGGTTCAATATTGTCATCGATCACCACAAGGACGCAAAACACCTTGCCACGCCGAGCAGTTTTGTGGATATCCGGCCCGGTATCGGGGCTACGGCAAGCATCCTCACCCAGTACCTTCAGGAACTCGACATCCCGGTGGACAAACGGGTGGCAACGGCACTCCTATACGGTATCAGGACGGATACCAAGGAGTTCAAGCGCAACGTCACCCCGGCGGATCTCGGGTACGCAGGTTTTCTCCTGCCGCTCACTGACGCCGACCTCCTTGACAAGATCATGTCGCCCTCAATGTCGCAGGAAACCCTTGACGTGATGGGTAAAGCGATCCAGTACCGGAAGATCCAGAGCGGGTACCTGTTCTCAAACGTCGGGTTTGTCATGAACCGCGACGCCCTCCCTCAGGCAGCCGATCTTCTCATCACCCTTGAAGGGGTGAACACGGCGCTCGTGTACGGCATCACCGACACCTCCATTGTGATATCGGCACGCAACCGGGACATCCGGCTTCATATCGGCAATGCACTTGCCGAGGCGTTTGGCGAGATGGGCGATGCCGGCGGTCACCCGAACATGGCAGCAGCCACCCTTCCGCTTCACTATTTCGGGAACGTGACAAACAAGGATGAGCTCCTTGGCATCATCATCGAGCCGATCCTCCAGAAATTCAAGAACCTTGTCGGCCTCGAGAACGAGGACAAGAAGAATGCACTTTAAGGAATGGGAACCTCACTACCGCGAAATCCTCGGGTATTTCGGGTTCGTTAGGGAAGATGATGAAACCGCGGCCCGGCTGCTCGCGACGCTTGTCACCCGTGATGACCTGAGCTCGCTTGAAGCGCTCACCCGGGGTAACGACGTTACGGTCTGCGGCAACGCACCCTGCCTGAAAAAAGAGCTGGCGCGGGTGAGGGGCGTGATTTTTGCTGCCGATGCTGCTGCGGACGTGCTCGCAGAGAACGGCATCCGCCCGGATGCGGTCTTTACCGATCTGGATGGGGCAACCGACCGTCTTATCGCCATGAATAATGCAGGGACAATCGTGGTCGTACATGCGCATGGCGACAATATGCCGCTCCTTAAACACTGGGTCCCGCGGTTCAAAGGCCCGGTTGTTGCGACAACCCAGAGCACGCCGCTCCCGCATGTCCACAACTTTGGCGGGTTCACGGACGGTGACCGGGCGGTCTTTGCCGCTGATGCGTTTGGCGCACAGAAGATCACTCTCGTCGGTTTTGACCTTGATGACAAAAACGTCGACCCGCTCAAACGGGGAAAACTGTTCTGGGCGCGAAAACTCCTTGCGCTGATCGGTCATGCCTGCTGACGCATTCATCCTTGACGGGTACGTGGATGAACCGGCGTGTCTTGGGGTTCCCCCCTATGTC
>PNBP01000051.1 GCA_003136075.1 Methanoregula sp.
GACTGGTGGCGCAAGAGGGGGGTTGCGTGTTATGATAGGGGTTTTCTACTGTGCCGGTTTTGTTGGAAATTATAAAACCTTCCTGCCCGGTGAGGGATCGATGAATCCCCCCGCCAACGACCCCCGTGGGTGGGACAAATCTTAAAAAAAAATCAAATTATTAGCAACTTTTCGATTGATAAAAAAAGAGAATTACCGGTTTTCATTCCGTCAATATTTCTTGCGAACTGCGTAGATCCACGCGATGACAAGAATGATGACAATGGCGATAGCGTCAATCATCGGGGCATTTTTTATATAAAACGGGGTGCTTGCATCAAGGTTTTGCTGTGCAATCTGCTCGTTTGCCTGAAGATTAGGGTACGCCGGATCCAGTGATTCTACGGTGGCAAATGCGGAAAGGGCTTCGCTCCATTTTCCCATCCCTCCAAGCGCATATCCCTTGTTGAACCATGCGTCGGCACTGGTGGGATCGATCTGGATTGCCTGTTCATATGCCTTGAGTTCGTCATCGTATCTTCCAAGGTTGTACAGGATGTATCCCCGGTTGATCCAGGTTTTAACATCATTTGGATTCAGGGCAAGGGCGTGATCGGATGCCGCCAGTGCATCGTCAAAGTGTTTTTCCCGGTTGAGTGCGTCCGCTTTTTCATTCCATGCCTCAAAATATCGCGGTTCAAGTGCAATAGCCTGATCAAATGCCTGCACCGCTTCGGTATAATTTTTCGATGTTATGAGAGCGACACCCTGATTATACAATGTCGTAGCATCGCCGGAATATGCAGTTGCCGGTGGAGGCAGAACCATGAACAGGAGAATGGTTAAAATCATATACGCGAGGGATTGGTATCTCATAGTATCCGGATAATATAGGGCAGGATAATGTCATAAAGAATTCCAAAACGACCTGAACCACACGGACCTCGTAGTGAAGCAATGGAATATTTTTAGTATCAATCATTTTTGCAAATTAGTCTGATTTGCAATCAATTTCAGTTATAGGGGTTAATGCCCTCATTCCACCCTAACGACGAACCCCGCCGCACCCGAAGGGACACCCCTGCGGCGATTTTAAACGAACGGTCGCCATATACGACAAACCGTATTCATTCTTGGGGAGAATGAAAAACCATCTTGCCCCGCGAGATGTCGATGAGACCCCCCATCGATTCAAACGATTCCTCAATGGTAAGGTCTATATCAATAGTATCGGGAGTTTCTGGTCATTTGCTAAAGAACGGTTGATGAAATATAACGCCCTTAATCCAAAAAAAATTCGCTCACTGCCTTAAAGAATTGGAATTCCGATACAATCGCAGATACCATGATCTTTATGATGATGTTGTAAAATGCATCTTTGAGTATTCTCTGGTGGCTTCTATTCAGTAATCATCCAAACTAAAAAAAAAAAGTTCCCGGTTTTATTTTGAGGTTGTCGTTGTCGCATTGACCGTCGAATTGGCAGCCGAAGGTGCTGTAGTGATGACGGTGGTTGCCACCGTGGTCAGGACCGGTGTTGGCGTCGGGGTTCGCAGTACCGCCTCAAACTCAATGGTCCCTTGCGGAACCGTTGTTGAGTCATGCTTAATCAGCAGGCCGTTTTTATACACTTCAATAACAAGTTCATTTGAGGATCCGTCCGTCTTTTTGATGGATGCATCAACCGGCCCGTTTACGGTCGGGACCTGGTAGAAGTGTTCACCGGTAGCCGTCACTTGCACCTGGCTTCCCGGTGTACCGAATGTTCCGGTAAACGTCAGAGGGTAGCTGATCTTGATCCAGACGCCGGATTGGGGAATGAGTGCCGCAGTCGGCGCCGTTGTCACAACACTCGTAATAACAGGAGTCTGTGTTTGCATGGGTGTGGGAACCGGAGTCGCCATGGTGGTCGGTGTAGGAACCATCGTCACATTGACCACGGGGGTAATGTGCTCCTGCAGGGATTGAGAATAGATTACCATACCTCCAAGAACAAGAAGAATGGCAATGGCAATTCCCAGAATCGCAAGGCGTTTGGGTTTTTTCGAAGCCGCGGGTACCGGTGGCAGGGGAGGTGTTGCCGGGACAGCTGCTGCAGGTTCCGCAACGGTCGTTGACTGCGCCTTCGCAGCATTGATGAGCGATGCGGCAGCCAGTTCAATGGCAGAGGGTGTGATTTTCCCCGGTTGTTCTTCTGGAGCGGGGGAGATTTCCGGAGCCTGCGTACCGGGGAACGGTTCACGAACCGGCTCCGGAATTACCGGCATGGTGCCGGTCCGGGGTACCGAATCTTCAATGAGCGGTTCAATGGAGTGAATGATCTGTTCAAGAGGACGTTCCTTGCGTTCAAACGCCGGCACGCTCATTGGTGGAACCGGATCCCTGATAGTCCCCAGAACCGGTTCCGGTTCCGCGGGTTTTGTCGTTTGTACCGGAATTTTTGTCCCGCACCGGTTGCAGAATGTGGTCACCAGAGGAACCCGGTTACCACACCGGGGGCAGAATGACCCTTGTGGCAGGGATGAAGTCTCTATGGGCTGGGGATAGACCGGGCTTCTCTCAATGATCTTCTTGATGGGCCGGGAAATTTCGATCTTCTTTTTTCCCGAAGTGGTTGCGACGCCAATCGCAGACGGGGTGGGCGTCCCGTATTTCTGCGCAGTCGCAATTTCCGGTGCGGGCTCTGCAGGTTTCTCTTCCTTTGGCTGCATCAGTGCGATGCGCTCTTTGAGCATCGTGGCAAAGTCTTCGCATTCGCGTTTTCGTTCTCCGGTCTGGCGCGAGAACGTAAGAATCATCTGCCGCATTTTGCTGGTTTCTGTACTGATGGAGAGGGTTACGATCGCGTCCCGTATTGCATTCTCCCCGGTTTCGACGTTTCGTATAGTAGCAAGCTGGATATTCTGCTGGGGAATGACATTTTTCTTGTTATCGACAAGAAGCAGTCGCTTGGTTGTCAGTATTGCGTCAAAGGAAATCGATTTTACTTTGACATTCTTTGTTTCCAGGATGATTGACTCATCGCTGTAGAGATCGGTATAGCCCATAGTACCACATTCTGTACTATAATTGTGCACTATCTTCTGGAAATAAGTATTTGTTTTAAACGTGCCGGGAAAAAAAGATCAGAGATATTCCAGATCGTTCATGTACGGCCGGAGCACGACAGGGATTTCAACGGAACCGTCGCTCTGCTGGTTATTTTCAAGAATCGCCCGTATCGCCCGCGATGTTGCAATCGCCGTCGAATTCAGGGTGTGGACATAGTGTTTGGATTCAAAATTCTCCTTGTCCCGCACCCGGATATTGAGACTGACCGACTGGTATGTCGTACAGTTGGAACAGGACACGACTTCCTTATACGCGTTCTCGCGGGGCATCCACACTTCGATATCATATTTTTTCGCTGCCACGGTGCCAATATCTCCGGTACAGATATTCACGACATGGTACGGAAGACAAAGGCTCTGGAAGACTTCTTCGGCATTTGCCAGCAGTTCTTCATGAATCTGCCAAGAGTCTTCCGGCTTACAGAAGACGAACTGCTCCACTTTGCTGAACTGGTGCACCCTGAAAAGACCCTTGGTATCCAGACCATGCGACCCGATCTCCCTCCTGAAGCAGGGAGAGACACCGGCAAGCCGGAGGGGCAGATCTTTTTCCTCAAATATCTCGTCCTGAAACATCGCCCCAATCGGGTGCTCGCTCGTCGCTATCAGGTACATATCGTCGCCATCGATTTTGTACATGACTTTTTCAAAATCGTCAAGATCGGTCACTCCTTCATAGGACGACCGGCTGATCATGAAGGGGGGAATAACCGGTGTGAAACCCTTTTTTGCCAGCAGATCGATGGTAAACCGCTGCAACGCGAGATCTAGCAGCACAAGGTTTCCTTTCAGGAAATAAAATCCTGCACCGGAAATTTTTGCTGCCCGCTCAAAATCTGCCCAGCCCCGGTCCGCGGCAAGCTGCCCATGGTTTTTCAGTTCAAAATCAAACGTGCGGGGTGTTCCCACCCGTTTGAACTCTACGTTCTCTGAATCATCTTTTCCCTGGGGAACGCTGTCATGCAGGATATTGGGGAGCCTCATCAGGTACGAGCGGATGGTCGTGCTGATCTCCTCCTGTTCTGCATCGTTTTCCCGGATTTTCTGTGGCAGGTTTGCTGCCTCTGTCATCAGCGGCGCTGTATCGTTGCCGGCTTTTCGCGCGTCATTGATCTCACGGGATATTACGTTGCGGCGGCGGCGCAGTTCATCAGTCCGGCCTTTGAGTTCACGGGAGCGGGCGTCTTTTTGTAAAATTTCGTCCACCCACGGTATTTTGAGAAGATCGTTACGTTTTTTGAGATCGGCTTTTACCGCATCCGGATTTGCCCGTACAAACCTTATATCAAGCATATCTTATCCATCCGTATTCATCAATGCCATTTCGTAGTACTGATATAGCTGTGCATTATGTATCTCTGTTCCCTTTTCTCTGTTTTGCGGTAAAAATGGCTCTGTTGAAATCCTACAGATAATCATGCAGTCGCACCTCCGCCGCTTGGGCATCACCCAATAGGTTATAATAATCATCAGAACGTTGATAAAAAGCCTCAACAAAATAGGGGGGTCACCCTCCTAATTGTTTTACCGACCAGATGAATGACGGGAATAAGATGATTTCAACAGAGCCGTAAAAATATTTTTTTTAAGAAACTGCGAGGAAAATAACTATCCGGTTCGCCCGGTCACACGGACGATTTTTCTCATACAAAGTGCCCTAAAAAGATCATGATGCATTGTCTGTTAATGACGCGGATTTTTTTTAAGGACACAAAACAGGGTAAACAGGCTATTCAAAAAGCCAGCTGATATCATCGAGATCGTCTATGCCAGCCGTCTGGGGGGTGAGATCGGCGTTCTTCGGAATACTGATGTTTGCCTTGCAGGCGGCAGGACCCCCAAAGGAATCCAGTCGTGAGCCGCGTACGACAAAATCCTTGAGAATATCCTCCTGCATCTGCCAGTGTGTGCCGGTATCATGGTCATCATCGGACGTGACAGGTGATGTCAGGCGTTCGATTCCCCGTTGTTTTTCAAGGAAGGTGTTGAATGCATCGCGGTTCATCTGCTGGTTTTCTGCATGGGACACAATCGGGGACTGGGCTTTGATAGACAGGGCGATATCTTCAATTTTTTGAATGATCTGGCCGGCAACACGTTCCGGTTCGTCCTGGGTCTGCGTTATGGCAAAGAGGTTAAAATCATCCGTATAGACCCATTGGATAGCAGTTGTCGCTCCTTTCCGAAACAATCTTCCGGTTATCATCCATTTCCCGGGACGGATGCAGAACCCCCAGATCCGTAAATCCGGGTTTTTCTTTACCGTGACCGGATACACTTCAAGATCATTGATGCGGGAACCGGTACGTTTTTTTGATTCGGTAATAGTGATTTCAAAAAAACGGGTTCTTAAATACGGCGGGCCAAGCACGATACTTTCAAACACGTCGTGCCGGTATTCCATGACCTGGTGGATATCAATTTCGTAGCCAAGGTCAATAAGATAGGTATGAATGCGATGATCCCGGGCAGTGTTTGTTAACGTATGGTAAAGAATAATTGTCATCAGATCTCCAACACCCTGCAGGAAAAATACGCGGCATGCACACAAAAATGGGCAGGCCGGGATGATCGCATCTTCGTTATAAAATATCCCCGTTTCTGTTATAATACCTCTTTGGTTTGCGGTTTTTTCATCCCAACCGGCTCTACATTTTCCTGTACCGCAAAGCCATGGCATTATCTTACCGCCCCGACAACCGGTATTCTGCGTGACATCCAATCCCCCGCTTATTCCCCATGATGCGGCCCCATGGAATGCCGATTACCTTCACCGTGGACAACTCTGGGGTGGTGCTGTTTACGATGTGCCGGTATTGCCGGCGGATTCCCGTGTTCTCGAACTGGGGTGCGGAACCGGAAAGACGTTCTGCGCGATGCAATCCCGCGGGTATGACATTGTCGGCATCGATTTTTCTCACCATGCTGCCCGGATGAGTCACGGTTNNTGTTTTTCGGGTGTCATCGAACGGGGAAACGTCCTGATAGCGGATGCCCGTGATCTTCCCTTCACGGCAAACTCATTTGATGCGGTGATTGCGTTCCATGTGATCGGGCACATGAAGATGCAGGATCGTGAGCATTGTGTTGAAGAATCATGGCGTGTGCTCCGGTATGGCGGTCACCTGTTTTTTCGGGAGTTCTCAACAGAAGATTTCCGGTCCGGAAACGGCCGGCTGGTGGAACCCGGCACATTCGAGCGCAACTCCGGAATTCTTACGCATTATTTCACCGAGCCGGAAACAACAGGATTATTCTCACAGTTTACGCGCTCCGGTCTTGCCACCTGCCGCTGGACGATGCTTGTGCGGGGAAAGAAACTACTACGGGCAGAAGTCACCGGTATTTTTGTTAAAAACCTTGCAACCAAAAAAACTTTTCACCCGTCAACGTGCGTGTGTGAATAATTTTAAAAATCATACCCGGGGACGGATGCCCCAACCCCCGATGTGATTCATCCCGCTGCACCAAACAAGGGCACCCCCCGGCGTATTTAACCTGTTGGCCCACCGTGCCTGAAATGAGACCCTGGTGCAGGAGAGCATCACGAACACATTTTTAATAACATATCGTACCCACATAAAAAAACGAAGAGCCAAAAATAAGCGCGGATCAATTGGCAATTATTAAATGAACCGCGTGTACTAACTCTTCTCGTAAATAGAGATGATGATATGAAGAAAATGGTACTTATTGCATTCCTTATCGGTATCGCCCTTATTGGTTGTGTATCTGCACTTACGGTGGGTACACAGACTACAACGCCCCAGATGATTGGCGGCGACAAGGGAACCTACCTCATCAAGGCAAATGTTGATGGCGCATCAGTCACCTTTGACCATGATCCAATGGGCGTTATCGCCAACGGGCAACTTCTCGTTGAAGTATATACGACCGGAACTCCTTACCGGGTCATGACCGTGGAAAAGACCGGTTACGCAGTCTATACGGCAAACATCACCAAGGTTCCGGCAAAGAACGAAACCGTGGAGATGGACGTTACACTCGTTCCCCTTGCAACCATGACCACATCTGCTAAGGTAAACGGCACTGCCACGCAGACTGCTGCCAATGTTTCTGCACCATCTACTGCCAGCGTGAATATGACCGGTGTTGGCACCGAACTGACCACCAGCGTGCCAACCCAGATCACAACAACCCCGTTACCTGCACCCACGAAATCCGCGAGTGCCCCGGTCCTGGTTTTTGCTGCGTTCGGTATTGTGGGCATCCTTGCGCTGAGATCACGGCACTAACTTTTTTTTGACGGTTCGGGACTCGTGAGCCCACACATTTCTGCGTTCTTTCTTTAATGTGTCACATCGCTTATCGAGGTTTTTTTGTTATTCATCACGTATTTTCATCATGAAACATCCGGTCGGGATATCGCATACAACCTCTCATCGTCATCAGCAAACCGATGCCGCGTATTCACTGGTAGACAAAAACGGTAACATAACTCACGTTGATATAGCATTTCCGTCATAGATCTATGAGACATGATCGAGACGGTCTTAACCATTGTCCTTCACATGGACAGGCACCTCGGCGCGATAGTGCACGAATATGGTATCTGGACCTACCTTATCCTGTTTTTTATTATTTTTTTAGAGACCGGGTTTGTGATCACGCCGTTTCTTCCCGGTGATTCGCTGCTCTTTGTCGCAGGGGCAGCCGCTGCAACCGGTATACTGGATCTCCAGCTGCTTATTGCTGCGTTTATTCTTGGGGCAGTCCTCGGAGATACGGTCAATTACGGGATTGGGAATTATATCGGCCTGCATGTTTTCCAGGAACGGTTCCCGACCCTCGTGAAAAAAGAATATCTTGACCGTACGTACGGATTTTATGAGAACTATGGTGGTCCGACGATCTTCATCGCCCGGTTCGTGCCGGTTGTCCGTTCNNACGATTTTTGTTTTACAATGTGTTGGGAGGAGTGTCATGGACGCTTGTGGTCGTCCTTGCAGGATATTATTTTGGCACCATGCCGGTTGTTAAGGACAATATGAATATCCTGCTCCTGCTTGTCCTGATCGTTACGTTGGTGACCGTCATTGCACTTATCTGGGGACTCCTCTCTGCATATTTCCAGAAACCACAAATGCCGGAGTAGAACAGTTTTTTTTCTTTTGTTCTTTGTCACCCAGCTTATATACAATGGCACCCTCATTTCATGCTGAAGGAAGGTTTTAGCAGGTTATGAAAATCGCCATCGCAGGAAAAGGCGGCGTGGGAAAGACCCTTATTGCGAGCGGACTGGCATGGTCATTTGTCCGGGAGGGATTGACAACCATTGCGATCGATGCCGATCCATCGCCAAACCTTGCACTCTCGCTGGGGCTCTCATCAGCAGAAACCGATGCCATCCTCCCTATTTCAGAAAATGAGGTGCTCATCCAAAAAAAGACCGGTACCAGTTTTCCCGGGGTGTATAACCTGAACTTCTCCGTTGATGATATCATACGGGATTTTGCCGTTTCGACGCCATCGGGCGTCCACCTTCTTGTCATGGGAACGGTGAAATCCATGGGCTCCGGGTGCACCTGCCCGGCAAACAGCGTTACCCGGGCTTTGATCCGCCACCTTGTTGTCGATCGAGATGATGCCGTTGTGATGGATATGGAAGCGGGTATTGAACACCTTGGACGGGGCACAGCAGAACACGTGGATATGATGGTTGTCGTCAGCGATGCCAATAAAAAATCGTTGTCCGTCGCCGCAACCATTGCCCGTATGGCACAGGATGCAGGTATCCACCGGGTGGAACTGGTTGGAAACCGGATTGCAAACCCGGATGAGGAAAGCCTCGTACGGTCATTCGCACGTGAGCACCAGTTGAATGTTTTGGGGATCATTCCATTCGATCCTGCAGTGATCCGTGCAGGTATTGCCGGCACTCCGGTTATGGCGCTTGAAGGCACACCGGCATTCCAGACCATTGAAAAAATACGTCATATCATTATGCACAAGAGTAGAGGATAAGAAACGCGTGAGACCGACAGGAAAACCGAACATGAAAACACTGGTCACGATGGGGCGGGGAGGTACCGGCAAGACAAGTTTTGTCGCGATGATGATGAAATTTTTTATTTCGCAGGATGATGCCCCCCTTCTTCTTGTCGATGTTGACCCGGACCAGAACCTTGCCGAGATGGTGGGAGTGGATTTGGAACAGGAAGGTGTCAACACAATTGCGGAACTGGTGACTGAAACGTTCATCCAGAAAGGCGGCACCACCATCGGAATACCGCCGTCAAAACGGATTGAATCTACTGTGCTTGAGCGGGGGTTATACGAGGGCGATGCATTTGACCTGATCGCGGTTGGCACAAAATGGATCGAAGGGTGTTACTGCCTTCCGGATGCAGCACTCAAAGGTGCCCTTGCCACACTCACAAAAAATTACCGGTACGTGCTGATTGATTCGCCTGCCGGGCTCGAACACCTGAACCGGAAGATCACAACACAGGTCAATGATATCTTTGACGTGATGGGACCTTCGCACAAATCCTTTGAGCACGTAAAACGGGCGCACCGGATTACCCATGAAGTCGGCATTGCGTATGATCATTTTTACGTTGTAGGCGGGTGCCTGTTTCCGGAGGAACTGGAACCGATCGTGCAGGAAAAGACCGGCCAATCCTATCTTGGAAAGATTTGTTTTGACCATCAGGTGCAGGAACGGGTCATTGCCGGAAAATCGCTCCTGGATTGCCCGGATGATTCTCCTGCATACTGCTCAGTCAAAAGCCTTCTCGCACGGGCAGGATATCGGAAATGATGTACCGGTTCAGGAAACGTTCCCGCCGGTATCAACCGAGCGATTTAACAGGGATAAGGTTATGTTATAAAAGGATTTTGTACTACTAGGAACAGCATACAGCAAAAAAAACGTCGGTTGTGGAGCACGTGACGGATAAGGGTATCAATATCAGGATAAAAGAATTGCAGTCCGATATCGGATTTATCAAAGATCTGGAGATTTCCGTAGGAAATATTTCCCGCGAAAAATGGGCCGAGCCCCAGGGCCCCACACCGTTTCCGACAATTACATCACTCCGCGAATGGGATAAACGCCTTCTTGCGCGGTACCAGCCGTTTTATCTTCCCTTCTGCGATCTCTGCTGCCTGTGCACCTATGGAAAGTGTGACCTGACCGGGACGAAAAAAGGCGCGTGCGGGATCCAGATGCCGGCACAGCAGTCCCGCATTGTGTTGCTGGCGGCATGTATCGGTGCCGCAACCCATATCAGCCACGCACGGGAACTGGTTACGCACACGATTAAAGAGAAGGGCCGGGAGTTCCCCTTAAATCCCGGCGGTCTTGCCATCGAAGTGGAAGCACCGGTTATTCGTCTTGTCTGCGGACTGAAACCGGAAAAACTGGGCGATCTTGAGCCCGTGCTTGAATATCTTGAGAGCCAGATCACCGTGCTGCTCTCTGCAGCTCATACCGGGCAGGAGGGCAATCATATTGATTTTGAGTCCAAGGTCCTGCACGCCGGGATGATGGACCAGGTGGGCATGGAAGTTGCCGATCTCGCCCAGATCTCTGCGTTCGACTACCCGAAAGCCGATCCTGATGCCCACCTTGTCGATCTGGGTATGGGCACGGTGGATACGACAAAACCGGTCATTCTGGTCATCGGGCATAATGTGCCGCCGGCAATCAGTATCGTGGATTACCTTACCAGGACCCGGTTGAGCGAGAAGGTTGAAGTAACAGGGATCTGCTGTACATCAATTGATATAACCCGGTATACGGCAAAAGCAAAAATTGTCGGGCCGATGTCATGGCAGCTCCGCTACATCCGGAGCGGAATTCCGGATGTGATTGTTGTTGATGAGCAGTGCATCCGCACCGATGTGCTGGACGAATCCGAACTTATTCACGCACCATTTATTGCCACTTCAGAGAAGAACTGCCTGGGTCTGCCGGACCGCACCCATGATTCCATCGACGCGATTGTTCAGGATCTGGTATCCGGGAAAACGCGGGGTGTGCTCCTGCTGAATCCCGATATGGTCGGCGAGGTGGCAGTGCGGGTTGCACGGGAGATAGCACCAGTCCGTAAGAAACAGGGGAGACTCCTCACCCCGGAGCTGATCATTGAACAGGCAAAGGAATGCACCCAGTGTAAGCTCTGCCGCCGTGCCTGCCCAAATGATATTCATATCCCGGACTGCATGAAAGCCGCCGGCAAAGGGAACCTGTCGATGCTTGCCGGTATTTATGATGACTGCGTCAGCTGTGCCCGGTGCGAAGAAGCCTGCCCGCAGGATATCCCCATCCATACGATGATAATATCCTCTGCGTCAAAAGCCACCAAAGATGAGACCTTCAGGATGCGGGCCGGACGGGGTGCAATCCAGGACGTTGAGATCCGTAAAGTCGGGGGGCCGCTCGTTTTAGGTGAGATCCCGGGCGTTGTCGCATTTGTCGGCTGTGCAAACTATCCCAAGGGGGGAAAGGAAGTTGCTGAAATGGCCGTGGAATTTGCCAGGCGCCGGTATATTGTCTGCACGTCGGGCTGTGCCGCGATGTCAGTCGGGATGTACAAAGATGAAGAGGGAAAAACGCCGTACGAGCGGTTCCCGGGGAGCTTTGACGCCGGCGGCATTGTCAATGTCGGTTCCTGTGGCTCCAACGCACATATCGCCGGGGCGGCAATCAAGATTGCCAGTGTTTTTGCCAAGCGCAACCTGAGAGGCAATTACGAGGAGATTGCCGATTACGTGTACAACCGCGTCGGGGCAGTCGGGGTCGCATGGGGCGCGATGTCCCAGAAGGCGGCAGCGATTGCAAGCGGGTTCTGGCGCCTGGGAATTCCCGTCGTTGTCGGGCCGCATGGCACCAAATACCGGCGGATGCTGCTGGGGCGGGCTGACCATGACGAGGACTGGTACGTGCATGACCGGCGGACCGGGGAGCAGGTCTATGTCGGCCCGGTACCGGAACACCTGTTCTTCGCTGCTGAGACAAAGGAAGAAGCGATGGTGATGGTGGCAAAACTGTGCATGCGGCCAAATGATACCAGCAAGGGCCGGGCAATCAAACTCACCCATTATATTGACCTCCACAAACGGCAGTTTGGCACAATCCCTGACGATATCCCGCTCTACGTGCGCACGCTCACTGACGTTCCCATCACCATGAAAGAAGAGATTGTTAAGATCCTCAATTCATGGGGCTGGAAAGAAAATACGATTCCCGATCCGACACTCCTGTCGCGACAGGTCAGAAAGAAGGAGCGGTGATCCGGAATGCCTGTCACTGAACCATGGCAGACCGCAGAAATTGCCGGGCCAAAAAAAGCATCGGTCATCAGCAAACCCGAAGTTGCAGATGCGATGATCAAGCGGGCAAAACACCCGGTGCTGATCATCGGCCATCTCGCCGCAGAGATCGATCTCGACGACAAGAAAATGATCGATTACCTGCTGGAACTTGCACAATCAGGCAATATTCCCATTATCGCCACCGGCCATACAAACCGCGATCTCCTGAAACGAGGGTATAAAAAAGCCGGGATTATGCCGGCTGTCGCTATCGGGCACCGTTTAACCGATCCCACGTGGAAAGGACTCGATGGAAAAGAACCGTATGACCTTGCGATTTTTGCCGGGCTTCCGTACTACATGGAGTGGACGATCTTATCCGGGCTCAAGCATTTCGCACCCCACATAAAGACCATGACGCTTGACAACGTCTACCAGCCCCACGCGAGCTGGTCATTTGGCAATATTTCGGTCAAGGAATGGCTGGAGAATCTGCGGGCCATCATCGGGCATGTGGAGGACTAAAAGATCAGCCATGTTTGAAAATATTCCCGGTGAAGTCGGGCTTGTGCATGTGGGGGAGCGTATCCGAAAAAACGACATGTATGTCGAGCTCGGCGGCCCGGAGATCAAGGAAAAATTCGAGCTGGTCAAGGTGCGTCCGCTTGAGGATGTGCACGATGGGGCGATCACGATTGTCGGCCCGGATCTTGCAGACATGGACTCCAGTAAAAAATACCCACTTGGCATCCTTGTCGAAATTTCGGGAAAAGAACTTGAAGCTGATATCGAGGGGGTAATCGAGCGCAGGATCCATGAATATACCAATTATATCGAGGGGTTCATGCACCTCAACCAGCGCTACGACATCTGGGTGAGAGTCTCTAAAAAAGCATACAACCGGGGGTTTACGACCCTGAAATATGTCGGTATGGTGCTCGAGCGCCTCCTGAAAAATGAGCTGCCGATCATCGAGCGGATGCAGATTACTTTCTATACTGATGCAGAAAAAATTTCGCCGGTCTACGCAGAGGCGAAACAATCGTATGAGACCCGGGACGCCCGGGCTCGCGGGCTGACAGATGATGATGTGGATGTATTCTACGGGTGTGCCCTCTGCCAGTCGTTTGCCCCAAGCCATGTCTGTGTGGTTACCCCTCAGCGGTACGCAAACTGCGGGGCGATCAGCTGGTTTGACGGGCGGGCAGCTGCACGGATCGATCCAAAAGGTCCCATCTTCCCAATTGAAAAAGGGGAATGCCTTGATGCGGAGAAAGGCGAGTTTGCCGGTATCAATGAAAGTGCCAAAAAACGTTCGCTTGGTGAAGTAAACCGGGTGTATCTTTACAGTGCGTTTACGTATCCCCACACCTCCTGCGGGTGTTTTGAAGGCATCGCGTTCTATATCCCTGAAGTTGAAGGTTTTGGCATTGTGATGCGGGGATACCGGGATATCACGGTCAATGGCCTGGCATTCTCGACGATGGCAGATTCCACTGCCGGGGGGAGGCAGGTTGACGGGTTCCATGGCATTTCACTGGAATATATGCGATCGCCAAAATTTTTGTCAGCTGACGGGGGATATGCCCGGGTTGCGTGGATGCCATCTGACTTAAAAGAACAGATAAAAACGTTCATCCCCCCGTCACTTGCCGATAAAATTGCGACGGAAAAAGAGGTAAAAACGGTCAGCGAGCTGCGGGATTTCCTCATCAAAAATACTCATCCGGTCATTGAACGCTGGAAAACTGAAGAGGATGCTGCTGCCGGAGAACATGCCGGTGCGGTGCAGGTATTCTCCGGTGGCGATTTCCCCCTGACGGCGGGAGGATTTAAAATCATATTTAAAAATGCGCGGATTTATGCAGACAAGGTCGTTATCATACCCGTCCAGCCAAAAAAGCCGGGCACGGGGGAGTGAACAATGGCAAACCAGGATGATAACCGGAACGGTGCCGAACTCGCACGTGACTCGATTCCCCGTCTTTTATCACTGCTTTCCGGCGTGGAGAAAGTAGAACTTGAGCGGTTTACTCTTGAGATTGGTGATCTTGAGCTCTGGATCCCCACCGGATCTTCACCGGCAGCTGTCTGCCTGCCGGCGCTTGAAAAAATTAAACCCACATCATTGCTACCCGCACCGTTTTCCCTACCGTCAGAAGAGTTCCCGGGCCGTATCCATGAAGTCCGGCTTGGCGCTACAAGGAGTGTGGGGGGAAGCCGGGGAAGGTCACTTGTTATCGGGGGCGCGGATTCCCCGCCGTTTGTCTATGCGGATAAGCCCCCGAAACACCCGCCGGTGTTTGCGCTCGACGTGTTTGATATGGAAGTTGCGCTCCCAAAAGTCCTGAAATCCAATGTAAAAGATGTGATGGGGGATCCGGCAGAATGGGCACGGATGAATGTCAAAAAATATGGCGCTGACATGGTCACGGTTCATCTCATGTCCACCGATCCTTTGATCAAGAATGCTTCTCCCCGTGATGCAGCACGCACGGTTGAAGCAGTGTTGCAGGCAGTGGATGTTCCCCTCATCATTGGAGGATGCGGTGATCCACACAAGGACGCACTGGTGTTTAAGGAAGTTGCAGAGATCGCAGATGGTGAACGGTTGTTGCTGAACTCTGTGACGCTTGATATGACCGAGGCAAAGACTCTTGAAACCGTAACCAAAGCCGCAAAAGAGCATGGCCATGCGGTGCTTGGGTTCACCGGCCTTGAGCTGAACAAGGCAAAGGAACTGAACCGGCGGCTGTACGAGTACCTGCCACCGGAAGATATCGTCATGGATCTCACGACAGTTGCACTCGGTTACGGGCTTGAATATTCCTTTACGATCCATGAACGTGCCCGGTATGCGGCGCTCATGGGCGATCAGGAACTCCAGCACCCGACTATCTCGGCATCCACCAATGCATGGGCAGCACGCGAGGCATGGATGCAGATGGACGAAAAGTACGGCCCACGGGAGCTCCGGGGTCCACTCTGGGAGACCATCAATGCACTTACGCTGCTGCTTGCCGGGGTGGATATTTTTATGATGATGCACCCTGCCGCCATCAGGACCTGCAAAGACACCGTTAATATGCTGACCCAGAACGAGACCACGGTGCCGGACCAGCTGCTGCACTGGGCAACGATGAAGATCTAACAAGGGAGGAATGAATGTCAGAGCGAGAACCAAAAAAGAACATCAAGGAGATCAGCCCGATCGATGTCTACAAACTCCTCCCCAAGACGAACTGCCGGGAATGCGGTGAAGCGAACTGCATGGCGTTTGCCACCCGGGTGGTGAACGGCGAACTCAATGTGGACAACTGTCCGCCGGTAGCAAAGGAGGAATACCGGACCAGTTATGAGAAACTGCTCCGTCTCATGGCACCACCGGTCAAAACCGTGACCGTCGGCACGGGTGACCGGGCGATAAAGATCGGGGGGAAATATGTCCTTTACCGCCATGAATTCACCTACCATAACCCGACACCCATCGCACTGGATGTGTCTGATGACCTGTCCGATGCCGAACGCGATGAGCGGGTGCGGGCTATCGGGAACTTTACCTACAATTATATCGGCCGGGAACTCCGGCTGGATGCGATTGCCATCCGTTCGACCCAGCATGATCCGGCAACCTTTGCCTCTGCCGTAAATGCGGTGGCCGCACAGACGGATCTTCCGCTCATTCTCTGCACCTATGATGCAGCAATTATGGCGGCAGGACTTGCGCATATCAAGGACCTCTGCCCGCTGTTGTATGCCGCCACAAAGGACAACTGGAAGGATATGGCCGAGCTGGCCCTGCGGTATCGCTGTCCGCTTGTCGTTTCGGCGCCGTATGATATCTCGGCACTGCGTTCACTGACAAAAACCTTAAACGAATATGGGGTAACCGATATCGTGCTCGACCCGGGCACATCGGTCGAACCAAACCTTGCCGGAACAATCCACAATTTTTCCCAGATCCGCCGGGCGGTCTTCCAGCAGCACGACGAATTGCTGGGATACCCTTTAGTCGGCACCCCGATTACTGCATGGCTTTCCCCGGAACTCTCCCGTGAACTGATCCAGTGGAAAGAAGCCTGCATTACGTCGATGCTGATCTCACGGTATGCCGATCTCCTGATCCTGCACAGCATGGAAGGGTGGGTGCTCCTGCCCCAGCTGATCTGGCGGTTCAACACCTATACCGATCCCCGAAAACCGGTCTCGGTCGATACGGGTATCAGGACGTTTGGAACACCTGATAAAAATGCCCCGGTCCTTATCACGACCAACTATGCGCTTACCTACTTTACCGTCGAAAGTGATATCAAATCAGCAAATATTGACTGCTACCTGATCGTTGTAGATACCGGTGGAAACAGCGTGGAGAGTGCGGTAGCCGGGCGGTACCTGACCGCTGATTCCATGGCGATGGCATTAAAAGACAACCATGTTCCTGATCTTGTCGATCACCGCTGGCTTATCATACCGGGACTTGCCGCCCGTTTGAGCGGCGAGACCGAAGAGGCGAGTGGCTGGCGGGTATTGGTCGGCCCAAAGGATTCATCAGGTCTTGCAGGGTTCTTAAAAACGTACTGGCCGCCAAAAGAGCGATAAGTCAACAATCAGATAATAAAAAAACCAGGCGCCGGGTTCCGGACAACTGACATCCTGAACTTCACGCTGTAAACGAGTAGTACCATGCAAAAACCTTCCCTGCGGGTAATTTTCCAGCCGATGAACAAGGTGCTGACCGTACCGGTTGGCACATTGCTTCTGGATGCCCTCCGGACCGCAGGTGTTGCGATTGAAAGCGTCTGCGGTGGGAAAGGTTTGTGCCGCAAGTGCAGGGTTATTCTCACCAAAGGTACCTGTACCTCGCTGCCCCAGATGGAGGCATCGCATCTCACTCCGGAGGAAGTAGCACAGGGTTACTATTGCGCCTGCCAGGTTACGCTCACTGAAGATGCGGAATTCACCATTCCCGTGGAGAGCCGGATTGATTCCCCCCGGATCCTGCTTTCTGCAGATATGAAGATCGAAACGATATCCCCGTGTGTCCGCCGGTATCGTGTCGATATCCTGCCATCAGACGGATTACCCGGTGCGTCGTTCTCCATCCGGCTTGCTGGCTATTCCGGAGCCCGGCCACGTGTCCGGGATTCCCTGTACCGGACCTTTCACGCATCGTCGGAACCGCTCCTTGCGACGCTCTCATCTGTGCAGACTCCTCCCGAGATTATCGCTGTTGAACCTGTATCCGATGCCCACCCGATCTACGGTGTTGCCATCGATCTCGGGACAACAACGGTTGTCGGTTGCCTTGTGAATCTGGATAGCGGTATGCTACTCGAAACCGGATCTACGCTCAACCGCCAGATTACCTACGGGGAAGAACTGATCACCCGCATCGGTTTTGCCGATTCACCCGATACGCTGGCAACGCTCCGTCAGGCAGCTGTTGACAGTATTGATACGGTTATCTCTGACATTGTTTCCCGTGCCGGAATTCAGAAAACCGACATTATGGATATGTGCATTGCCGGAAATACGGTCATGCATCACCTGATATTGGGGATTGACCCGCGTTATCTTGAAATGGCAAACGCCGATATCTCCCGCATCCCGTTGAATAAACCCGCACATACCGCTGGTTTTTCCATTCACCCGGATGCACGGGTATACTATCTCCCCAATGTCAGCCGGTTTGTCGGAGGCGATGCGATTGGTGATGTAGTAGCCTCCGGGATGTACACATCGCCAGAACTCTCCCTCCTTGTTGATCTTGGCACAAACGGCGAGATAATTTTGGGGAACAAAGAATGGATGGCGTCGGTTTCCTGCGCATCCGGGCCGGCATTTGAAGGCGCGGGAATTACCTGTGGAATGCGGGCAAGCAAAGGTGCGATTGAACATGTCCGCATCGATCCATTAACCTCAGAAGTTTCGATGACCATCATCGGGAGTGATCTCCCCCGGGGAATCTGTGGGTCCGGCATTATCGATGCCGGGGCGGGGATGGTTGCAGCAGGCATTCTTGACTTTGCCGGGAAACTGAACGGGGACCACCCCCATGTCCGCCGGGGATCCGAAGGACTGGAATACGTGCTTGTCCATGCAGACAGAACAGCAACCGGTCATGATCTGGTCATCACCCAGCGGGATATCGATTATCTTATGGACTCAAAAGCCGCTGCCTGCGGGGCGATCGGTGTCCTGTTAAAGAAATACAAACTCACGATCTCCGATATCCGGCATGTGTATCTTGCAGGCGCATTCGGGGCATATACGGATATGGGAAATGCGGTCCGTTTCGGCATACTACCGGCGTTTCCCCAAGCGGCATTTCATCCGATTGGCAACGGTTCACTCTCCGGCGCGTATGCCACGCTTGTATCCTGCAATTATCGCATTATTGCAGAAACCGTGGCCAAAAAGATGGTCTACATCGATCTGCTGGTGGATACTGATTTTATTGAAGAGTATTCAGCGGCGCTGTATATTCCCGGGAAGAAGGAATTGTTCCCGGCACAGTAAAATAAATGATTGTTTTTTCGGCTCTGTAGAAATTCTGAATTAAATTGCCATAATGCTCCTCGAGAGCTCCGGCAACCCTTGCCTTCGCCCCCGCCGCTATGGCACCCCCCGGTTGCGATAGTGTAGTGTAGTATTCTCTTTCCGGGCATCATTCGCCCTTGAGCCCCCGTCCCCCTTGGGGGACTGGTGGCGCAAGAGNNTATGAAAGAGGTTTTCTCCAGTGCCGTTTTTGCACCGATTAAAAAACTGCCCTGACCTGATGTACCCGCAACCATCATCGAGGGTCATATTTTTACGATGACTGCACGGAAACTTCTTTTGCGAGTTCTGATTCAACACCCTTGTATATTCCTATTGCAAGGATAACAACCGGAACTATCTCCATTCTTCCAAGCCACATCAAAACGATAAAAATCCATTTTATTACGACCGGGCTTGATGCCGTCATGAATCCAACGCTCATGCCGGTATTACTCAGTGCAGAAACAATTTCAAAGACGACCTGGTCCAGATGGAATGAGGTAATATACAGGTGAAGGCAGACAATAGTCGCACTAAAGATCGTGATCACGTACAGTGCGATAACCAGCAGGTTACGGGAGATTTCCAGCTCGGATATCTCCTTCGAGAGCCGTTTTCCCTCAAACCGGAACGGGACCATCACCCGGCTGCTCACAAAAAACCGCCGGAACCACCATTTAACCCCGTCATATGCTAACGCCACCCGGTTTACTTTGATTCCCCCGGCTGCACTTCCCATCGCTCCGCCAATAAATATCATCATGGAAAGGATTGCCAAAGGAACTGTTGCCCAGAAGTGGAGGTTGGAATTCTGGAACCCGCAGGTGGACATGGCGGAGACTGCACAGAACACACCTTCACGGAATGCAGTCGCAAGCGAGATATCCCCGAAAATATAGAGATCAAGAGAGATAAACAGCGATCCCGCAAGCATGAGAAATAACATGAGCCTGACGATAGTATCATGAAACATATCGGGTAGCTTCCCGCGGTACATCAGGAAAAAAACCTTGAACGGGAGTGCGCCGGCAATCATCACCGGGATGAGCAGGATCTCAAGCAGCGGGTTATGGTAATAGGAAATCCCTGCACTGTGCAGGGTGAAACCTCCCGTGGAGATTCCGACCATCACCAGGTTGACCGAATCCCACAGGGGAATTCCTGCTAGCATGACAAGCCCGGTAAAAACCGCGGTGAGAAAAATATAGATCTTCCACATCCGCCAGCTGGTGGACTGTGCATTGGACATCAGGTCTTCAGGTTTTCCCTCAGACCGGAAAAGCCGGAAGAGCGAAAGCCGGGTCTTGCGGCGCATTGAGATGCCAAATGCGATGATACCGATACCGCCTATCCACTGCATAAACGACCGCCAGAACAGGAGGGTGTTTGGTGTGTCGTCAAGAGACGGGATCATGGAGAATGCCGTTCCCGTCCAGCCGGCCATTGCTTCAAAGATGCTGTCAGTATAGGACATGTGCATCGCCAGCATGAAGGGCAATGCTCCGACAAGCGCGATCATGACCCATGAGATCGAGACTGCAACCAGTGTCGTCGAAAGCGGTGATTCAAAATCCTTTTTCGGGATGAGCAGGATAAGACGCCACAACAGCAGAAACGTCACTGGTACGGCAGCCATGGGGAGAATAAGATTCCATTCGCGGAATATTGCGAGCACGATAAAGGGCACAAGGGACACCAGCCCGAGAAACTTAAAGATCTGCCCCACATCGTGTGCAATCATGGCGAGGTGGTCGAGACGTTTCATCTGATAAACAAGATGATTGGTCATTCTATATTGTTATGGGTTTTTATCCTCGCGTTATCCGGTTTGCCATGGTATGCCAAAGCCGGGGGGAACTTCCCGCATATGTGGTCAAAGCCTAAAAAAAATTCCAGACCGGTTCATTGTTATCTGCCATGAACACCAAAAAAAAAATTCGTTTCCTGCCATAAGGAAGCGATAAACTGTTCAATAACGAAATTTTTTTATTGACATACACGATCAGGGACATCTCATCAGCATCGTACGACGATCCGTTAATGCCGGACAGGAACCCGTTTGTTTACACCTCAGGTGAGATTGAAAATAATTGGACTGCAGGACGACCTGTGGAACCATCTCCCGATATTTTCATACCGCACCAGCACAACATATACACATCCATGGCAAGATTCACCGGGGATATGTACCCGTTTCTTCTCATTGTAATCATCAGCCTTGCCGCCCTTATCGCATTCTGGTCAATTATGGATATGGTGCTGCTGGGTGCATCCCTTGCCGTTGTTCTCATCCCGGTACATCACATCCTCTCAAAAAAAACGAATCAGGTTATGTCTGCATCCCTTGTGACCGTCGGGGTTTTTCTTGTGTTTGCCGGGTTTGCCTTCGCTACGATCAGTATTCTGCAGGCAAATACCGGAACACTTGCCAGCGTATTCACCGCAATTGGGGCATGGCTTGGCAATCCAGCGTCAAATCCGACCTTGTTTGGCCTCCCGCTCAACAAATCGCATTTTGCCTTTCTCTTTTCTGAAGGGGATGCATTGTTTCTCAATTACTGGACAACGATTCTCGGCAATATTCCGACGATTGCATTCAAGATGTTCATTTTTTTATTCTCTTTTTTTATTCTCCTCCTTCATGGTGAGGAACTCAATGAAAGAATTATGGTCCGGTTACCAAAATCCATCAAAGGCTACGCGGAGCAGCTTGCACCGGTTACCGTCGATGTCCTGTATGCAATTTATGTTGTCCAGATTGCGATTGCGGTCCTGACATTTTTTATTTCCCTGCCGGTATTTTACCTTCTCGGGTATGGGAACATTCTGTTTTATTCATTCCTTGCGGCATTTTGTGAGCTCGTCCCTGTCCTTGGCTCCTCGGTTGCCTTCATCCTGATTGGGGCATACTCTTTTTCCATAAACGACATGAGTGGGGTAATCATTCTCTTTGTCCTGGGATACCTGGTCGTTTCCTGTCTCCCGGAAATCTTCATCCGCCCGGAACTGGTGGGAAGACGGGCAAAGATCCATCCGGTCATCATGTTTATCGGGATCATTGGCGGACTGCTGACCATGGGACTGGCCGGTTTTGTTCTGGGTCCGCTTATCATCGTGATTCTTATGACAAGTTACCGGATATGGGTAAATGAACGAAAAATGCCGGTGAACCTGGACGGAAACAAGGCAGATAGGTGCCCGTAACGACACGTTTTGGGGTTAAAAAAGGAAAACAATATACCCTATATCTTACCACGCGTAATCAGCAATGTTAAGGGATTATTTTGCGATGCCCGGAATCGTCAAATCGATGGGGCTCGTATTTGGGGATATCGGGACCAGTCCGATCTACACCTTTACCGCTATCTTTCTTATGATCCCTCCCACTCCGCAGAATGTCATGGGAATGCTTTCCCTGATCATCTGGACGCTTACCATCCTTGTTACCGTCGAATATACGTTCCTTGCGATGCACCTGGGTAAGAAAGGTGAAGGGGGAACGATCGTGCTCAAGGAGATCCTGCTCCCCTTATTGAAATCCGGTAACCAGGTGGCGTTTATCTCACTCCTTGCCATTGTAGGGATATCGCTTTTTATTGGCGATGGGGTGATCACACCGGCTATCAGTATTCTCTCAGCGGTCGAAGGTATTCTCCTGATCCCGGGGTTTGAAAATACCGCACAGGTCATCCTCATGCTGATCGCGGCTATTATTGCAATTGGTCTTTTTGCGATCCAGGCACGAGGTTCAGAGCGGGTGGCATGGGCATTTGGCCCGGTGATGGTCATCTGGTTTTTGGTTCTTGCAGTGTCTGGCCTGTTCTCTCTTTTTTACGCACCACAGGTCATCTTCGCGGTGAACCCCATGTATGGTATCAACTACCTGACCTCGCATGGCATCGAAGGGTTTTTGATCCTCTCGTCCGTCATCCTCTGCGCAACGGGCGGCGAGGCACTGTATGCCGATATGGGACATCTGGGCAGAGAACCGATTATCCGTGCATGGTACCTGGTTTTTATTGCACTTGCGATTAACTATCTCGGGCAGGGTGCGTTTCTCATCGCACATCCAGGTGCCCACAATATTCTCTTTGAGATGATCTTCTCCGAAGCAAAATTGTTGTATATCCCGTTCCTGCTCCTCAGTATTGTCGCAACCGTCATCGCGTCACAGGCTATGATCTCCGGGATTTTCTCTATCATATACCAGGGCATTACGACGCGTATCATGCCGCTGTTGCGGATTGAATATACCTCCGCCCTGCTGCGGTCCCAGATTTATATCGATGTCGTAAACTGGATGCTTTTATGTGCCGTGCTTTTTATTATCATTGTTTTCAGGACATCCAGCAACCTCACCCAGGCGTACGGCCTTGCCGTGAGCGGCACGATGGCACTTACAAGCATTATGATCGTTTGGATACTGGTTCGCCGCGGAGAGTTCCTTAAAACAATAATTGCATCGGGCGTCCTGCTGGTTACGTTCGTGTTCCTTATCGCAAATATCCATAAGATCCCCTATGGGGGATACTGGTCATTGATCATCGCCGCGATTCCGTTTGCCATCATTCTCATTTACGTGAACGGCCAGAAAAATCTGGGAAATGCACTCCGTCCGGTACCTCTTGATGAGTTCCTGCCAAAATTCAACGAAGTGTATTCGACCATGAACCGGATTTCCGGTTCAGCCCTTTATTTCGCCCGGGATTTCCGGCGTATCCCGCAGTATATCCCCCGGACGATGTTCACGAACAATATCATTTATGAAGAGAATATCATCGTCTCGATCATCCGCACCGAACAGCCGTTCGGTGTGACATGGGGGTTCACCCGGGAGCTGACAAAAGGGCTCTCGATCTTCGAGATATACCTGGGATATATGGAGATCGTGGATATCGGGGCAATATTAAAAGAAGCGGATATTGAAGAGAAGACGATCTTCTACGGAATGGAGGATATCATCACCAAACACTTTATCTGGCGCATCTTTGGTGCGATCAAGCACCTGACACCCTCTGTGGTGCAGTTCTACCGGCTGCCTGCCGATAAAATCCATGGCGTCGTTACCCGGGTGGAGATGTAAACGGTATTCCTGTATTAAAAATCCCCACGTGTCGATACGCTCATAATACACCCGGATAAATATACCTGACACGCGAGGGTTGCCGAGCCAGGTCAAAGGCGTCAGATTTAGGGTCTGATCTCGTAGGAGTTCTTGGGTTCGAATCCCATCCCTCGCACTTTTTCATTATTTTTCTAATACGCCACGTTCGACCAGTAAGGTCACATATTCCTCGCCCGATAACGGGCAGCGGATAAGATCGTCCAGTTCTTTCCCGGATAGATGCAGCTGGGCCCGCATCTTTGTGAGCAGGTCCGCGTTGTACTCATTGACTCCATGACTCAGGAATGTGTGAACGCCCGTGATCTTACCACAGATGCAGAGATAAAAGATCTTGTGATGGGAGGATCGCTCTTCAAACCCTTTCTTAAGCAGGGCGGCTGCGATATCCCGGGTCTTGCAGGTCCTCAAGAACCAGCCCCGGCAGCAACAAGAGATTCAAGATTTGAACGGAGACGGAGCGCATCCCGTGTAAGGTTCGCCGGGTTCTCAGCTACGTATACCTCCCACAGCGTAGACAACTCCTCCGAGATCCCGGCAATGCCTTCCTCCAGGGTTGGAGCTGAAACCAGAAGCCCGAACTCATCGTTTGACAGGGTGAGCCGGTCAGCATCATGCTCGACAGTAATCCGGAGCTCACGGGCGAGCCTGCGAAGACGACCGTTGATTTTCAGCCGGTCGAGAGTAATGATCTGGTTTGCCATTTTCAGCATAAGCACCCTAAGGTATCGTCCGGGAGATAATAGGGTTTTTGATCAGGATAATTCCGGTAAACAACGATCATGCCGATATCAAAACCGGGATTCATTTCATTTGCTGCATACGTCCCTCCACCCATCAAGATGTCTATCAGGCAACAGAAATGCATCGAGGGGCTCCCTGTTAGAGATTGTCGAGGATCACTCCCTTCAAGACTTCCCTGACATAGGGAGTGAACCGGTGATTTTCTGGAAAAAAGAGGTAATCGGTTTTCGCCCGCTCGGAGGAGAACATCTCATCCTGTATCTGTTCCCGCTCTTCTGCACTGCCACCATACAAAAGACTGCCGCAGATCACGGAAGCCGGAACTTCCCAGAAGGCACACGGATCTCGAATCGGGCTCCCTGTAGATAGGTCCCGTTTTCCCGGATAGTGATCCCGGTGATCAACAGGATTTCTTTAATCAGGAACATCCCAAGACCGGTATGCTTCCCGAAACCCTTGATGAAAATCTTCTCTTTCTCTTCCGGTAAGACACCAGTACCGTTGTCCTCGTACATAAGGAACAAGTCCGGATCATCCCTTTTAATCGATAACCGTATTTTTGATACCTGTTCTCCGTGCCGGAGGGAATTGTCCATGAGGTTGTAGAATACCTGCACGATCATGGGATCTGCAAGGATCTCAACGTGATCGGTATCGCAGGAAAAGACAATATTTTTGCCCGCAAACGATTCCGCAGCCTTGGTAAATGCAGATCCGGCATCCTGCCATTCAGGTTTCTTGAGGCCCAGATCCTGGTAGTCCCGGGTGAATTCCAGTTGTTCCTGGATTACCTCAAGACTTTTTTTCATGGCACTGATGTGGGGGGAGGCGCCAGTGTCACGGTTCTCCACATCGAGCAGTTCGAGATGGAGAAGGAGGGCTGTCATCTGGTTGAGGATATCGTGGCGGGTGATATTCGAAAGCAGGATCAGTTTGTTGTTTGCTGCAGCGACTGTCTCTTCAGCCTGCCTCTGTTCGGTGATATCATGCAAACTCCATACCCGCCCGATAATGCGATCGTCCATCCGTTGAGAGTGGACGAAGAGTTCATAGATCCTGCCGTTGGTAAATTTCATGTTTGTCGTGACGATCTGTTCGGCAGAATCCGGTAAAAGTGCGATCAACCGGAGAAACTCATCGGGATCCGGGAGGGATGCAACAATGCGATCAGTGCATGCCATGGCATCCTGTGCATCACCGGGCGGGTGCGCGGAAAGGTTGAGGATCCGGGCTGCCTTCTGGTTATACGCCCGGATCACATCATCCAGATCCGTGACGACGATTCCGTCAGCCGTGGACTCGATCGTTGCTTTCTGGAGGGAGTTTGCATGCCGGAGTTCGGTCGTCCGCTCCTTTACCCAATCTTCGAGGTGATCCTTATAGTCAAGGAGTTCCTTTTCTGCCCGTTTTTTTCTATCGATAAACCCGATGATGGATCCAAGGATGATGGTGCCTCCAATACTGATAACGAAAAACGGGAGTATCGATATAAGCGGGGGAAAGCCGGTTGGTGTGGCAGGAGGGGTCTGCAGAGCAAAGCTGAGGAAGAATGAGCAGATTTCGATGAGCATGACACCGGTCCCGAGAAGAAAGAGCTGGACAAGGTACGAATGGGGAAAACGCTTCCATGACCGGCCGGAATAAAAAAGGGCGCCCAGCAGGATCCCGCTCATGACGGTTATAATATCCGTTGATGACAGGGATCCGCTCGAAGCAGCACTCCCCAGCATGAGGGTAACGGCTACAACCGCCCCGGATACCGGGCCGCCAATAAACCCGGCGAGGGGGACAAGGAGGATATTTAATCCAACGCCCGGACCGCCCGTTGTTACCCAAATGGCGGGTATGCTGACGGCAGCGGCCATGCCGAAGATGATCCCGACACAGAGCGAGAAGGTGAGTTTTGATCGTAAAATGAAGGTATTCGGGATGAAATGGTAGAGGAGGACCAGCGTCGCGATGAGCGCAAAATTCTGGATCATTGCCCGCACAAGATCCAATGATATAAACGGCAGCTCGATCATCGGTGTTCCACCTGTTCTCTGAACCGGGCGTGTGCCACATCCACTGCGCCTGCGCGCTTCTTTAAAAAACTCGTGGAACTATCCCGATTACCATTCAATATGCATCCCCTTTTAATAAATTGGCGTTCCGGCGCATGGTATTGCGTCCTGTCCCGGTTTGCCGACTGCGATGCAGAACGTGGAGCGGTTCCGGGGTTCGAATCCCATCCCCCGCACGTTTTTATGCGTTACTTTTCGCGTATTCTTTCTTGAGCCGGAAAAATTCTTTTGCCAGATAATCGGCCTTAACATTTATCTGTCTCTCTTTCATGTTTTTCATGACCTGATTAGCCACTTCTTTGTGCTGGTCGATGCAGGTGGAAAAAAGCATAGGTACGATTGGACTAAAACATTCATCACCGGCAGGTTTAATCGCATCGAGATAGTTCTGCGGTGGAATAACCCGGAGATATATCGTTGGATATCCAGTTATCTCAAGAATGAAATTAATGCGAGCTCTGCCCACCCAACACCAAAAACTTTCCCGGCCCGGGTTCGCATGCCCCAAAAATATTTTTGCCTCATCTTCCATCGCGCCCAAAAAATTTCCGGCGCAACGCGGATTGCGTCAGGAAAAAATCCGGCGCGAACCCGATCGGGCCGGAAAAATCATTGGGACCCCTCCCCGCAACGAACGGTGTCCGTCGAAACCTGCCTTGGGGAATGGGGTCAGACCGCGCCGGAACTATTTTTGCCGCATCTATGATCGGGCCAGAAAAAATTTTGCTGCGACTCAGATCGGCCTAAAAATATTTCTGGCTCGTACCGGATCGTGCCGGAAAAAAGTTTGGCGCGATCGCGATCGGCCCAAGAAATCTTTTGGCCGCACAATCTGATCTGCTGAACCGTCCAATCCGTTCCTTCAAAATGATGATTCTTATCGATCAGTAAAAAGTCTGCAATTCTCACATCGGTCTGGAAGAATCTTACCGTCCAAATTAAAAAAGATCAAATGGTCTTGCCGAGTATGACCCGATTTGACCCGTCCGAGAACATGGCGACGCCGATCACGCGATCTTTACCGGGACTGGATGCATGCCTCCCGGCATACCAAAGAT
>PNBP01000125.1 GCA_003136075.1 Methanoregula sp.
GAAACTATTGGATGATGCTCAAATGGTGGAGGCAAAAAAAATGATGTGCGAAAAAGCCTCTGGTATTACCACTCCACCCAGAACCCTTTGAACTCCCCGGTTGCTTTCCCCGGCGTCACTGTCAGTTCCTCAACATGGATCGCCGAGTCCCCCGTCGCCCGGACCATTCTCACAAATACACCAAGAGACGCCTGGGAACTCTCGGCAACTATTTGTACTGTACCATCCGGCAGGTTCCGTACAAAACCGTGGACACCCGTCCGGTGAGCGCATCCGGTGACGAAATAGCGGTACCCGACACCTTGTACCCGCCCTTTTGCAATCGCCGTGATCCGCTCCATACTCCGGAAAAAGGGAATACTCTGTGTTAAACTTTGCCATTTGGAACGAGAGATGCGAAGTGCACAATCTGATTCAGAACAGCACGTGGATGTTCTTTTTTTATGGAACGGAGTGTCACTCCTCCAATGATGAAGTGAGCTATATGAAACAGCGAAGAACAAAAAAATTTTGGTTACTGCGGTTTTCGCATCATCAGGAACGGTACCAGCAGCACAACTGCAATGATGATCCAGAACTCGCCGAACATAANNAAGAGCAGGGCCTCCCGGTTATGGTCATAAAACCGGAGATCAAATGACGGAGTTGTATTCCATACGATGTAGGTGGTATTGTCTGGCCGATGCGTGACATTTGCGCCAATGCTCAAGCCGGCAAGCAGCGGGTTGCGGACGTCGAACTCTTCAGGTAACTGCACACTTACGTTGTAGGGTTTGTTAAAAGCGCCCTGCAGGTGGTTGTCCCGCAGCGGCGCGATGTAGGTAACCGTATAGTTGCCCTTGTCAAACGTGATGCTGGAAGGGCTGCCCCAGGGGGTGCTCCAGTTGAACGGAACCTCTGAACCATTCCTGGCAAACAACTGCACGCCATCCACGGTAACCGGGACGGTCTCCCCGAGCATTCCGACATCTGAAAATTCGTACTGGGATACATCCGCAATTTCAAGGGACACATTGTACGCTGTACCATTGGGATAAACCCGGTAATCTGCTGATAATGCCCCGGCCGGGGGCACGATCAGCACAATTACAAGTGCAGCGCAGAGAGCAGCGATGGCAGATCTGCATCGATCTCTGTCGGAGGTTCGCATTGTTTAATCACCGTATCCGGGTCCCNNGTTACCACACAGACTATCCGCTCATCACGGTCAATCAGGTCCATTTCCACCAGTTTCCGTATGCCGGCAACCGAAGCCGCCGATGCCGGCTCAACACCAATACCTTCCTTGCGTGCCAGATCCCGCTGCATCTGCAGGATTTCATCATCGGTGACGGTCTCCGCTAATCCGCCCGTCTTCCGGATCGCGACTAATGCTTTTTCTGCATTCACCGGTGCGCCAATGCGGATCGCCGTTGCAACCGTCTCCGGATTCTCTTCGGGGATAACAACCGGCAGGTTGTCGTGGATAGCCCTGACAATCGGTGCCGATCCTACGGCCTGGATGCCGGTCATCATCGGCAACCGGTCGATAAATCCAAGGGTTTCTAGTTCAAGCAGACCTTTGTAGACCGCTGAAATATTCCCTGCATTCCCGACGGGCAGAACAATCCGTTCGGGCACATCCCCCAGCTGATCGATGGCTTCAAACCCGATGGTCTTCTGGCCTTCCAGCCGGTAGGGGTTGATGGAGTTCAACAGGTACAGGCCATGGGTGAGACAGAGTTCGTGAACCATCTCAAGAGCCCGGTCGAAATTTCCCCGGATGGAGATGACTTTTGCGCCATGCATCAATGCCTGTGCAACTTTTCCAACAGCAACTTTTCCCGCGGGTAATAACACAACGGCAGGAATCCCCGCTTTTGCAGCATAGACTGCGAGGCTCGCTGACGTATTGCCGGTGCTTGCGCAGGCAACGCTCTTTTTGCCCAGCTGCATTGCCATTGACACACCGACGGTCATTCCCCGGTCCTTGAATGAACCGGACGGGTTCATTCCCTCGTGTTTTGCGTAGAGATGTTTGAGCCCCATCTCATCACCGAGGCGCTTTAAATGGTAAAGGGGAGTACCGCCTTCCTGGAGCGTAACCGGGGCAATAGTTACCGGTAACAGTTCCCGGTACCGCCAGACCGACAGCGGGCGCTTGTTCCACGTCTCACGGGTGACATTGATCTCATCAAGCGGGTACTGTACCGCAAGCAGGTGACCGCATTTTTTACAGTTATAGATAATCTCGTCAGCCGGATACGTTGCTCCGCAATGGACGCACACGAGATGGTACATGCAGAAGTATTGGTTTTCTGTCTACATATAGGAAAGCGTGCTAAAAAACCAGCAGCCGACGTGCGCCGTTCTCATCGCACAGGAAAGCAAAAACGGTACGTGTTTGATTATCCGCTCCTGTTGAGAAGTGAATGGTACAGCGCATCTTTTCGGTCGGGTTCAACCGGGAAATCACGTCGGATCGTGTCGATCTGCACGGGATCTATATCAGAGTATAGCAGTTCCTCCCCATCTCCAGCCCGGGCGATAATCTTTCCCTGAGGATCAGCAGTCATGGATGCACCGCAATACTGGTCAACAGGGTTTGTGCCGGTCGTGTTGCACCCGAGCACATACATCTGGTTCTCTGCTGCCCGTGCCGCGATAAAGAGCTCCCAATGATAGATACGGCTTGCCGGCCATGCCGATGGGACAAACACCGCGTGTACTCCCTCTTTTGCGTAGATGCGGAAGAGAGACGGGAACCGGAGATCATAGCAGATTGCCAGCCCGCATTTCATACCATCAAGAGAGAACGTTGCAATTCCGTCTCCTGCGGTAAATGCCTGGTCTTCATGTGCCGGTGTGAAAAGATGCATCTTTGCGTAGACGGCGTGGATTTCGCCATCAGCCCCGATGGCAACGGCCGTATTGCGGGGAAACGGCAAATAGTGTTCTCGGAACGAGCCGATGATGGCGATAGAAAACTCCCGGGCAAACGTTTTAAGCGTGGTTATCGTCGTCCCTGACAGTGATTCGATATTGGCGGTAGATACAGGGTTCCATCCTGCTGCGAACTGCTCGGGAAAACAGATAATTGAAGCGCCGGTAGAGGATGCAGCCTGAATACAGGACTGTGCTTTTACCAGGGTTGCTTCCGGATGACCCCATACACTGGAAATCTGGGAACTTCCGCATTTCATCAGCAAACCCCACAAAAACAGAACACGATCATGTCTGTTGTTCTGGTTCACGGTTGAACAGGATCAGCATTGCACTGAGCACCACCAGCACTGCTGTAGTCAGCAGGAGAAACGGCGCAATGGTAATAGAGATCCCCAGAATTATTGCCGCTATGATTATTCCTGCAGCGGTGATGCTGCTTCCAATAAGCACCAGACCAATTGATGTAATATCCCAGTCAGACATTATGATCCTCCCAACAGCGGAAATGCCGTTTTAACTCCCGTGATAACAAACTGCACAGCAATCGCGATGAGCAGCATCCCTAAAAGCCGGTTGATAGCCCGGTACTGCCGCTGACCGATTTTGCTCATAATATACTCTGAGTTTCGCATCATGAAATAGGTGATTACAATCGCGATGATGATGGAAACAAAGATCACGAAACTGGCAAGGGGCGTCATTCCTGTGGCCTCATTCATCAGGACGATCGTCGTAGTGATTGCTCCCGGACCAGCTATCATCGGGATGGCGAGCGGCATCACCGCCACGTCGTCCATGTCCCGGGACTCATATTTTTCCGTTGCCGTCATTTTGGTCCGTGAGATTTTCGCATAGACCATTTCCATACCGATACCAAAGAGCAGGATACCCCCGGCAATACGGAACGCTTCCAGGCTGATGCCAAAGATCTGCAATATCCATGTGCCACAGAGCGCCGCAACAAGGAGAATAACAAGGGCAATCCTGCATGCGTCTTTGATGACCTGGTCGCGTGCAGCCTTGTCAAGTTGTCCGGTTAAGGAAACATAGATGAGGGTAGCTCCCAGCGGATTGATAATAATGATAATTGACGAGAGGCACAGCAGGGAAAACGTAAGAATATCGCTGGCCATCAAGCATAGTACTACAGCCAAGGTTAAAAGTGTTTAGGATTTCTGGCGTATACAACAAACTGATGTACCGGTTGAGTTGCCAGCATTCAGGAATGCGAATAAGCAGAGCTGATTAAAAAAAAGCATTAGTATTCGTATAAGACGGATTCGTCAATCCGTGTATATGCGAACAGTTCCTCTGGTTTGAAATGAATGGCGATCTCGCGGGATGCGCTCTCGGGTGAATCGGATGCATGGATCACATTTCTGCCGATATCAATCCCGAAATCGCCGCGGATCGTTCCCGGAGCAGCTTCCTGCGGGTTTGTTGCGCCGATGACCTTGCGGACGATGGCGACAACATTTCTTCCATCCCAGACCATCAGGAAACAGGGGCCTCCCATAATATATTGTTTAAGGGAGGGGAAGAACGGTTTTGAGAGATGTTCCCGGTACTGCTCGGTAACCCGGGCTTCGGGAAGGCTCTCGAACCGTGCTGCAACCAGCTTTAAGCCTTTTGACTCAAGACGGCCGACGATCTCGCCGACAAGACCGCGCTGGACGCCATCCGGCTTGACCATCACAAAGGTGCGGTCCATGTCAGATTCACTCCTTCTTTGTAGCTTTCTGACCAGCGGCAGTCCACTCTACCCTGCGGGGGACTCTGCCGAGTTTGTAGTTGTTCTGACACTTTGAGCTGCAGAAGTAGTAGATGGCACCGTCTTTGCGGACATACATCTTGCCGGTACCCGGCTCTAACATTGAACCGCAAAAGTTACAGACATGCTGTTCAACCATGGGGTTCACCGCCTCGACATTTTCTTTGCTTCGCGTTCGGTCTCAAGGAGCATTACGATGTCTCCTTCACGGATAGGGCCAACCGTGTTGCGGGTTATTATGCGCCCCTTGTTGTTGCCATCGAGGATACGGCATTTGACCTGCATCGCTTCCCCGTGCATACCGGTGGAACCGATAACCTCGATAACTTCAGCGGGCGTTGCGTCGTCTGCCATATTTCAGATCCTCACGCCTTTAAGGCGACCAGCTGCTTTGCAAGATCGTCGATAACTTCCTTTGCCTTGCCGGGTTTGACAATGGCTGCTGCTGCAGATCCAACATCAAGGCCGCTTGCCGCACCAATATCGTTTTGCTTGTTGATGAAGATATAGGGGATCTTCTTTTCATCGCACAGGGGTGCAAGGTGCATGACGATCTCCTGTGGTTCGACATCTGCACCGATTAAAACAAGAAGAGCCGCACTGCGTTCAATGGCTTTTGTGGCCTCGTTTGAACCTTTCTTGATCTTACCCGTATCTCTAGCAACTTCAAGGGCTTCAAGCGCCTTGTTCTGGAGCTCCTCGGGAGCCTCGGTTTTTACGTATCCTTTTGCCATAATTCACCTCATTCAGGAGTCAGCTGCTCCTTCATTACTCATCAGTTGGCAGTGATGTAGCCATATCATTTCATCAGGAGCAGAAATAAAGGTTTGTGAAATTGCTATGCCACCGGTGATTCGTTTTCTAAACCAAATACCCGGTATACACGCAGGTTCATAGTTACCCTGCGATACGATAAATGGTAGTTCCCTGTTCTGAATATACTGGCACAAGACCCGTCGTTGAAATATTCACGTTATAGCGCTCGCGCTCAGCATCACCGACATAGAGGAGTGTTGCGTTGTATTTCTGCATGAGCGGAACCGTTTGATCCGGGTCTTCGTACATTGTTTTGATATCTGCTAAACGGGTGTTGTACCATCCCGTGTCATCCCCGCGCCACATGAATTCGTGGAATGGCATCCCGATAAGTGCGGGAATGCCGGTAAACGATGATATTCTTGAGTAATAGGTATAGTCTCCGCCTTCTGCCTCAACAATGCGTTCATTCCCGTTCAGTGTCCGCAGGTAAGCAACAGCACCGGCATCGGCCGAGTGTGCGGTGTCAAGGTACGCCAGGCCGTCAAGGGACCTGCTGCCGTAGTTGAGATCGAGTGGGATGATAAACGGTGTCGCAAACAGTATGCCGAACACGACCATTACGATGAGGGCTCTTTTCTGTGCGGGCAGTACCGGAATGCGTCCGTAGTGTGCAAGCCAGATCCCCATCATTGAAAATGCGCTTGTACCAAGAAGGATCCACGCGGGGAGATAGCACTTGAAGATCGTGTTCATCCGGAAATAGGTATCTCCCATGTTGTCCTTTAAGTAAAACAGTTCAGTGAATATGAGGATCAGAAGACCAAAAATTGCAAGAATGGCTGGCAGATCCCAGTGTTTTCGTGCGATGAAATAGACCAGCGGTATAACCGCGATTGCCGCTGCCACATAACCTGCCGCAACAAAGGGCACGGCAACCAGCAGGAGGTATGGCCGTTCCCGCATGTCTTTGAACAGGAGTGCAAAGAAGATCGCGATAAACCACCCGTTCACGAGCAGGAACTGGACCGGATCGGAAGGCGTGTGGACAATGGCAACTCCCCCGGTATGGGTCTGGAGTGCGACATAAAATGGCACATAGGACAGGACTGCAAAGGGAGGGATCGTGACAAGGGGCCACCAGGAAAAATTATGCCGGTTATCCTTCCAGTCCCTCCAGACAATCAGGGCGGCAAAGCCGAGGGTGATAGGGGCATAGATCAGTACATCCCACGTGTTGATCAGGGGCATGGATCCAAGGCTGATGGCAGCAAGGATACAGACCAGCCATTTTCCCTTGGTTTCGAGCGATTCCCAGTATTTGTACGCGTACAGGAGCACAAAAATCAGGAAGATCTGGTTGAATATCGAGATGATATGGGCATGGACATCTCCCCAGATAAACGAGAAGAGCGGGTATTCATTGATGGTGTTGGTGATGGTGCGGGTGCTGTCCCAGAGAACCGCATTGATCCCTTTTCCAAGAATGATCTGGTAAAAGAATGACGGGTTCGGGAGGAAAAAGACAAGCAACAGCAGCCAGCGGAACCGGTCGAGAAGAAGAGTGCCGATCGCATACAGGGTTACTGCGGAAATGCCGAGCACCGTTGGCAATGCGAGGTTGAAGACCACGGTTGATGGTACCCCGCTCACGATCCCGAGGCAGCCAAAGATCCAGTAACCAAGATAGTAATACACGTTCATGGTCCCACCGGCAAACCAGGGATCAAGCGGCGGCACAACCGGTGTTCTCATCACCGAAGTGAGGAATGCATGGTCCATGAACTTTTCCGCGTAGGAGATCGTCGGGTTGACGAACCGGACATCCAGCATCAAAAAGAAAAACAGCAGGAAGACCAGTTCCCAGCGCCATTCCTGCTTAAGGTCTGTCCAGCGATATTCCCGTTTCCAGAGATGGTAACAAAAAAGCAGGATAAATGGCACGAGTGCGAGCTGGATGGGCAGCACAAACAGTCCGCAGTACCAGGACACAAAGGTGAATATCAACACGGATGCGGCAAACGATGCAGGAAAAGCATATGCCCTGAACGTTTTTTTGAGCGATGGGTAGAGCGATATCTGCAGGAAGGTAAGAACGAGAAGCCAGCTTACGACTGACAGGATCTGCTGCTCGGGGCTCAAGAGTTTTGTCCTCCATCGATCTTTTCAGCTAGCGCAGATTTGATCGTGGGAATTACCCAGTCCCCCAGATAGTAGATAGAGACAATCCCTCCTGCAAGCGTGACCAGGTTCTTGATCAGGTGGTCGATTACTGCGATCAGGAATGCAATTGCCGGTGCAACGCCGGCGATCTCAAAGGTTGCAGCAACCACAAGTTCATACGTCCCGATACCTCCGGGAGTGATTGGTACCGCTTTTATGATGTTGCCAATAACAATTGCGAGGACGATTACCGCAAACGGTATCTGCTGCTCAAACATCGTGACGACTGCAACACAGACCAGTATGTCAAGAAGCCAGATCACGATTGATGAAGCCCCAAGCACGACGATCGACCGCAGGGAAAGTGATGCGCGCCGGATCTCATCAAACAACGTCAGGATCAGCGAGATATATTTGTTCTGCGTTGTCAGTTTCCCGACAAAGATCAGGAATGCAAAAAAAATGAAACAGGCAATCAGCGGAATCACAATCGCAGTATAGAACCACGATGGCACGTTCAGTACAAAGGGCAGGGATAATGCGCCAAGCAGGGCAACGGTGAATATATCAAAGACCCGTTCCACCACAATTGAAGAAATCCCCTCGGAATAGGTCGTGTTGTAATCGTGCTTTAAGATAAAAATCCTGACAATATCCCCAAGCCGTGCCGGGACAACAAGGTTTACCGTCTGGCTGACAAAGACGCACGCGGTAGCAACTACAACTTTTACCCGGTAGTTCAGGCTTTTTAAGATGTAGTGGTACCGCCACCCGCGCAGCCACCATGCACACAGGCAGATAAGGACGCCGATCAGGAGATACACCGGGATAATGTGCTCGAGTGCGATGAGCAGATCGCCCCAGACCCGGTACAGCATGTACCCGATAATTCCTGCGGCAATCAGGGTCGGGATGAGAAGTGCGCTAATCTTTCGATACATGGATCTGCCACCAGAGACGAAGGATCGAAGATCCCATCTCAAAAATATCCTTTACCCTGACTGTGGTTCCTTTTCCTGCACGCCAGCGAACGGGAAATTCTGTGACCTTATATCCTTCCCGCTGTGCCCGGACCAGGAGCTCCGTATCCCAGAACCAGTGGTTTGAACGGATAAGGGGAAGAACTATGAGAATGCGTTCTTTATTGAATCCCTTGAACCCGCACTGGTGATCGAACAGCCTGCTGCCAAGGAACAGCCGGACAAGGAAATTATAGGTCCGGCTTGCGATCTCACGGCCTTCCGTACGCACGATGTCACTATCCGGAAGAAGCCGCGAACCGGTTGAAACGTCCGCCCCGTTTCGAATGGCGCCGATTAATTCAGACAGGTGCTGCATATCGGTAGCAAGATCAACGTCATAATAGCAGACGATTGTCCCGCGTGCTGCATGAAACGCCTGGTTGAGCGCTTTGCCCCTCCCGAGACGTTCGTCGCTGTGCAGCAGCCGCACTCGCGGGTCTTTGGTCTCGTAGTCTTTCACGAATGCTGCGCTGCCGTCAGTACTTCCATCTTCAGCGACAATCAGTTCAAATGAGCCGGTGATCGCGGACAATGTCTCGATCGAGGCCGGAATTGCCTGTTCAAGGGCAGGACGATCGTTAAAGACCGGGATAATGGCAGTAACTTCAGATTCGGTCATGGGTGTTCCTGTTTCTGATGCATTCTGCTGCCGCATACCCGGCGTTAATCGAACCTTCCATGCTGCGCTCCGGATAATTCTCGGAAGAGAACATGCCCGCGAGGTAAAGCCCCTGTTTTTCACAGGGAGGAATAATTGAACGGTATCCCGTGGTGTATACCGGGCCAGCCCACGGATCTATTGCCATCCGGTGCCAGTGGATCTCTTTTTCCGCAATACCAAACCGGGAACAGAAATCAGCCAGCATCTTCTGGTCAAGCCGGGCCGGGACACTGCCGCTGAAGTAAGATGCAAGATAAACAATCACCTCGCCGTACCGTTCACGCGGCACGAAATTCGTATGCGTAACCACAGCTCCATAAGGGCATTCATCCTTTATGTTGAGCCAGTAGACGCTGTCACAGACATCCCGTTCGATGCCAAGCGTCATGCATGCAGCTCCCTGGTAGGGTATCTCCGGGATCGGAATTCCAGTGATTGCTCCCAGTTCCTGCGGAGGAATTGTAGAGATGATCGCATCAAAAATGTCCCCGTTCATCACCCACTTCCCGTTTGTATGGGTGATACTGGTTACCGGGGACTGGGTGGATAGTATGCCCCCGTGTGCCTGAACCGATTTTTCAAGATTGTCAACGATGTGGTGAAAACCGCCGTTCAAATACCCGAGACGTTCTCCGGCGACACCCCGGTTCGACCGGATTGCAATCCTGCTGATCAGCCATGCTGCCGAAACCTCATTTCTTCGTTTCCCAAATTTACTCCGGAGAAGTGGTTCGAAAAATGATGAATAAATGTTCTGTCCCAGTTCTTCGCGTATGTAGGTCTCGGCAGTAATATCATCAAGCCGGGCAAGATCAACTTTTTTTGCCCGCAGGGTCAGCCATGCCAGTTTTGCCTTATCGATAATGGATAGTTCCGGCCATCGCAGGATCTGCACCGGTGTGTTGAGCGGGTATATTGTATCCCGGCTGTAATTGCCGGTCGTTCCGGCAAGCCACTCGAGCCGGTCTGACAACCCGAGTTCCTTTATCAACCCCAACAAATGCTTGT
>PNBP01000021.1 GCA_003136075.1 Methanoregula sp.
ATACCCCTTTGTTTCCACTGGACTTTTCGACGGGAATTGTGCTTCGGGCGGCAGCGAACGCCCGAGCTGTTCGAGCTGTCCGGCCGTGACCGTCTCCAGCCGGTCCGGCACCGTCATCAGCCTGCTGCGCCGGTGCGGGCGTTCAAGGGTGTCGTCACCTTTCCGCGAAACGGTGCCGTACAGCTTCCATATCCTGCCCGCGTTGTAGTTCGCCGTGTCCACGGTTGCGGTCGTGCTGGAGAAGAGGGCGTCGAGCACCGCAAGGCCCTGCTTCACGATCTCTGTTGAGACCGGGTCGTTGGGGAGGTCTACCCGGTACAGCAGGTGGNNGGAGTCCGCGATGACCGGCGCCGGAAAGCCGAGCCCGGCAAGCCATGCCGCGATATCGTTCGCCATCGTGATGGCGGCGGCATGCTCTGCATTCGTGCTGGATACCCCGCTGGGCCGGACCGGGTCGATGTCGATGGGGAACCAGCGCCGCCGGGTGATGTCGGCATCGCCGGTGGTCGCGTCCGACCGGGAAAGGCGCATTTTGATCCGGTTTGCCCGCCGGGAGAGGAGCGACGGGTTCACCCGGTTCAGCGTGATATAGATGCCGTGGACGGCAGGGTCCACGTCCAGCGGTGCCGCGGACCGGGCGAAGGCGGCATAGTCACTGAAGTAGCCGCTGTGTACCGCGTTGTCGGCAAGCGCCCGGATCTCGACGACCTGCCCGGGCCCGGCAAGGAGTTCTACTGTGGATGCGATATCGCAGGGAGGGAAACCGGGTTCAGCCATCGTCCTCCGCTCTCCCGTCAGGATAAGGGGTCTGCTCCAGATCAATGGCCACCTCTGTTGTATCGATGTCCGGTGCGTTTTCTGCATCCCTGGCACGGCACTTGTACTTGATGAGGTAGTGGTGCGAATGCGTCCGGACGACCGAGATCCGGAAGAGCTTGCCGCCCCGGATCTTCACGCCGTGGGTGATCGCCATCCCGATGAGGTAGAGCGGGACCGGCGTATCGTACTGCCGGCGTTTTGTCATGGGGACCTCCGCTGTGCTTCAAGGTCGTCAAGCCGCCGGGAAAGCCCGTCGATCTTGGTGTTCTGCCGGCTGGCGATCCGGTCCATCCGGTCGATGAGCAGGAAGGCAAGGTCCCCGTACCCTTCCCGGACCTCGGGCAGCATGTCCATGAGCGGGGCTGGCCGGGTCTTGGGTCCTGCCGGTTCGTGCGGGTTCTTCCGGGCCGGCACCCCGGTACCGAGCAGCTCGGTCTTGCGCTCGACAAGGGTTGCACCGGGTGTATCCACGATGTGATGCTTTGCCCAATCGAGTTCGTTGTTCTCTGGTCCGGCACCGTCAGCACCGGACACGACATTTCCTGTGTTCGTTTCTCTGGGCAGGAGCACATCCACCGATGTCCCCGGCCCCTTGATTCCTGTGGTTATTTTCATGGTTTGCTTTTTTTGTGGCCATCCACGGACACCGTACGGTACCCGTGAACGTATTCACCTGCTCAAATTCCCATGCGACCGGAAACGTCTCTGCTTCCCGATCACCCGTTTTTTTGCCCCGGTCCGGCGAAAGGCTTCGCTATCCTGTCAGCGACGCCGTATCCTGTTTATCGTGGCGATGGCAGGTGTGATGCTCTGTTCAGCCACAGCCATGAAAGGATGATGCCGGATCCGGGGCGGTCAATGCCGACGTATACGAAAAGAGCGGGCACGCTCATTCACGGCCCGGGGGCCCGAACATGTCCCGGCACCGGTGATCTCCTGGTGTGCGACAATGAGCCATGCGAGTGTATGCCGGAGGGCCCGGGACGTTTCGTCAAAAAGGGTCCGCTGCCATGTTCTCCACAGCATGCCGGCGATGATTCCGCTGACTGACAGCATCCATAGGTACATGAACCGGGAGGAGCGGACCGCAACTTTTTTTGCGTACCCGAACTTCCGGATCTTCCTCGCTGTCCGTGTGCAGAAATCGTTTGTCATTGTATATTTTCACATTTTGGCAGTGAGATTAAAAGGCTGGCGGTCACTGCGAAAATTTTCATAGTCTTACTGCGCATTTTTTCTGCTTTTGCGGGAATCGGGGCGCGTAACGCGGTTTTTTAATGGCGAGGGTCTGATGAGGAAATCGGGCGCGGCAGGACTCGTACGAAAAAACGGTTTTACGCGGGATTTTTGGGGAAATTCTGGTGGATTGGGTGGATGGTGCGGCATCTGGGAACTAACCTGGGGGTTAGAGCAATGGGGGGATTATGATAATGCTGTGCCGGGATCTTTTGGGAATTTTTAGTGTAGTTATTCTTCACACTTGAACTCGATGTCGTCATTCATGTGCTCATACCCCCATTCACAGAGCTGGTCGAGGATCGGGATGAGGGATTGTCCTGTTTCCGTGAGCGAATACTCCACTTTCGGCGGGACCTGCGGGTACACCTTCCGGATGACAAGACCGTCTTTCTCCAGCTCGCGGAGCTCTTTGGTTAGCATCCTCTGGGTGATCCGGGGCGTTACCTTGTCCACGATCTGGTTGAAACGGAGTGTCCCGTCCTTCAGCTGGTAGATAACCAGCGGTTTCCATTTGCCTCCGATCACATCCAGGGTGGCCTCGATTCCCCAGCTGTACTTGTATTTTTTCGGCGTGGTACTCATAGTATCAAACCTGTTAGTATGTATCATATCTGTTTGTATGAACTATTTATGTCATACATACTTGATATATACTACAGGAACATGGGCGATACTGACAGACAGATGCAGTTGAAGGATGTTGGAGGAATGCGTACATGACCGTGAAGAATATGAACGTAAATAATTCAACATGCCTGATCGCGTATTTTTCGCGCCCGGGCAACAACTATGTCGGCGGGAATATCGTAAACCTGCCGGTCGGCAACACAGAAGTCGTTGCAAAGATGATCCAGGAAATAACCAAAGGCGATCTGTTTCATATTGAAGTGGTGAATGCGTATCCGGGGGATTATACGGAAACGACCGAAGTGGCAAAGCAGGAACTTCGCACCAATGCCCGGCCGAAGCTTACCCGCCACTTAAAAAACATGGCTTCCTATGAGGTGATCTTCATCGGCCACCCCAACTGGTGGGGCACGATGCCGATGCCGGTGTTCACCTTTCTGGAGGAATACGATTTCTCCGGAAAGACCATGGCATCGTTCTGCACGCACGAGGGCAGTGGTCTGGGGCAAAGTGTCACGGATATCAAAAAAATGTGCCCGCATTCAACCGTCCTTGAGGGGCTTGCAATCCGGGGCGGCGATGTAAAAAATGCGCAGAATGAGGTCTCCGGGTGGCTGCGTGAACTTGGGATGAAAAAGTAACGGGAACTACTCAGTCATCCCGGAAAATACAGGGGATTGTTAAAAAAAATCTGATGAAACAGGGTGAAAAAAATGTTATACAGGAAAATGCCAAAGAACGGGGACAAACTTTCCATCCTTGGATTCGGGTGCATGCGTCTTCCCGTGAAAACGGATGGCTCGATTGATGAAGAGAGGGGCATCAGGCAGGTACGGTATGCAATCGACCATGGAGTAAATTATGTTGATACGGCCTGGCCCTATCATATGGGAGAGAGCGAGCCGTTCGTGGGCCATGCCCTTGCCGACGGATACCGCAAGAAAGTAAAACTCGCAACAAAACTTCCCTCCTGGCTTATCGAAAAGCGGGAGGATATGGATACCTTCCTGAATGCCCAGCTGGAGAAACTCAAAACCGACCACATCGACTATTATCTCGTCCACGCCCTTGTTGGCGACCTGTGGGATACGGTTGAGAGACTGGGTGTGGCAGATTTCCTGACCAAAGCCAAGGCTGACAGCCGCATCAGGAACGCAGGTTTCTCCTTCCACGGTGCCGGGGCGGATTTTGGCCGGATCGTGGATGCCTATGACTGGGACTTCTGCCAGATCCAGTACAACTTCCTGGACGAGAAGAACCAGGCAGGTACAGCAGGGCTGAAATATGCAGCTTCCAAAGGACTCGGCGTTATCATTATGGAGCCACTCCGGGGAGGGAACCTTACCAGGAACGTGCCTCCTGCGGTAAAAAAGATCTGGGACGAGGCCCCGGTAAAGAGGACCGCTGCGGAATGGGCTCTCCGCTGGATATGGAACCACCCCGAGGTCACGGTTGTCCTCTCCGGGATGAATGACGAGACGCACATTGAAGAGAATCTTAAGGTGGCAGGCCAGGCCGAGCCGGATTCCCTGACCGAAACGGAACTGCAGCTGGTAACAAGAGTAGAGAACAAGTACCGTGAACTGATGAAAGTGGGCTGTACCGGCTGCCGGTACTGTATGCCCTGTCCTTCCAGCGTAAACATCCCGTTGTGTTTCGAGGAGTACAACAACCTGTACATGGTGGACAATCCCGACGGGGAGAAATTCATGTATGCAGCACGGCTGGGCGGCGCTGTCGCCCTCGGGACGCCCGAGTATGCATCACTGTGTGTGCAATGCGGGCAGTGCGTTGAAAAATGCCCCCAGCACATCGACATCCCAACGGTTCTCGAATCCGTTGTAAAAGAACTGGAAGAGCCTGATTTTGAGCAGAGGATTGCAATGGCAAAGCAGATGTTCAAGAAAAAATAAACCAGCGGGAGCAGTGCGTCGGGGTGAAAAGATACCATGACGATCTAAATTATTCAACCCCCCACCGAGAGAAACCTAAATACCATTTGCAGGCAGAGATTGAACTGAAATGGTGCTGACACGCAGGATTATTCCCTGCCTCGATTTAAAGGACGGCCGCGTGGTAAAGGGGACGAATTTCCTTGGCCTCCGGGATGCCGGCGACCCGGTGGAACTCGCCCAGCGGTACAACGAGCAGGGCGCCGACGAGGTCGTGTTCCTCGATATCACGGCCTCAAAAGAAAAACGCGGCATTATCATCGACCTCATCCAGCGGGCGGCAGACCAGCTCTTCCTGCCCCTGACCGTCGGGGGAGGGCTGCGGTCGACCGAGGACATCCAGCAGATCCTGAGGGCCGGTGCCGACAAGGTCAGCATCAATACAAGCGCCGTCCACGACCCCACCCTGATCACCCGGGGCGCCGAATCGTTCGGGACGCAGTGCATGGTCGTCGCGATGGACGTCCGCAGGAACTTCGAACCCAATCCTTCCGCCATACCGGTCCACCTGGAAAACGGCAAGGACTGCTGGTACGAAGTGGTCATCTACGGCGGGAGCAAGCCCACGGGCATTGATGCAGTCGCCTGGGCAAAAGAGGCAGAGGAACGGGGTGCCGGGGAGATCCTGCTCACGAGCATGGAAACCGACGGGACAAAAAACGGTTTTGATATCGCCATCACCCGTGCGATCTCCGAATCGGCAAACATCCCGGTTATCGCGAGCGGCGGTGTCGGGACGCTCGAACATTTCTATGACGGTTTTACCAAGGGGAAAGCGGACGCCTGCCTCGCCGCAAGTGTCTTCCACTACGGGGAATTCACGGTCAGGGACGTAAAAGAGTATCTTAATGGCCGGGGTATCCCGGTACGGCTCTGAGATCGATCTCAAAGCCTGCAACCGGGTGCTCCAGCGCAAACGCGTTCAGCACAAGCGGGTGAATCTCGCCAAACACCCCGGCTTTTTTCCCGTTGACCAGAATATCCGCACGCCTTCCTTCGATAAACGCGGGGTCGTCTGATTCTGTGACCGTATACTCAACCGAGAGCTCGTGGAGCACTACATCGGCAAGGGCATACGCTTCCGAGAAGTCCGCGTCGGGATGCGTGCTGACGCCTGACGCCTGCTGGTACGTGGAGCAGTCGACCACCACGTCGCCCACCGTAAAGAGCCGCTGGGGCAGTTCCCGGTGACGGTTGAGGGTGAAGAACTCCATGAGCAGGGGAAGGAGCTCGGTCCGGACCACCGTGTTCTCGATGCTGATCGGGTGGAGGACATGCAGGATGCCGGCCCGCTCTTTGCGGCGCATCCGGGTAAAGAGCACCTCTTCGTTTGTGAGGGTGAACGGCATCACTTCAAGGTAGCCAAGCCCGCAGAATACGTCGCGGACGAGCATGGCAAGGACCTGCACCGGGTGCGGTTTTCCGACCGTGAACGTATCCGGCGGGTTGTCCTGGATATTCTCGTACCCGTAGGCAATCGCGACATCCTCAAAGATATCCCAGTTGTGCATGATGTCGCCCCGGAAGCAGGGCACGTCGACGCGGAGGGTCCCGTTGCCGTCGGGAGTTGCCCCAAACCGCATCCGGTGCAGGAGGGCAGCCATCTCTTCCGGTGTAAGGGAGAGCCCGAGCAGTTTGTTGCACTCGGCAACGCTGATCGTCCGGGCCGATGCCGAGAGGTCGGGGCACACCTGTCCGTCAATGGTCACCGACTCGAGTTTCCCGCCCGCCTCGGCGAGCGCCGTGCAGACAATCGAGACCGCCCGCATCACGGCCCGCCGGTCGGTGCCGGTGGTATCGAGCAGGATATCCGTTGTCCCCGTGGTGACCCGGGTGAGTTCCCCGTTGATGATGGGCGGGAACGAGAGCACCTGGTCGTGTGCATCGAGGATGAGCGGGAATTTTTTGAAATTATTGACGAGATGGGCATACGCTTTTCCTTTCGGGTGCTTCTCCAGCATCTCCTCCATCGTCATGGATTCCGTGTAGTCAAGCGGCACGAATGAAAAATCCCGGGGAGCAGCGATATACCGGAACGGCCCGGTGACTTTTGAGAGGTCGTGGATCCCGATAGCGACTTTCGACCGGCCCCGGCCGACGGCCCAGTGCAGGGCTTCCTGCAGGGACATGATGCTCTGGATCGATTCGTCGTCAAACGACAGGCCGCGGATCACCGCAGCACACAGGACCGGGCGGATCTCTGCAAGGCCGGGATCGACCGTGAACGACAGCCCGGACGGGGTGACCGGGTAGACCGGCAACCCCGTCTCGATGTTTAAAAATCCCCGCATCGCCCGGGCTACGCCTTCCGGTGAGAAGAGGTCAGGCCGGTCCGGGAAGAACTCGACATCGACGTGATCTTCCTCGGTACGTTCGATGTCCGAGCCGATTAGGGCGATCTTGTTAAGAATGGTTTTCCGGTCGGTCCGGGTCAGCCGTTCAAGATACCTGTAGGGAAGGGATATGACTGCCATTTTAAGCACCCCCGTCACGCCGGCGCAGTGCGGGCGTCTCGCGCAGGAACGCCACATCGCTCCGGTGCAGGTTGCGCAGGTCCTTTAAGCCGAGGCGGAGCATCGCGATCCGGCTTACCCCGAGGCCCCATGCGAGGACCGGGTAGTTGATGCCAAACGGTGCGGTGACTTCCTCGCGGAACACGCCGGCCCCGCCCATCTCGATCCAGCCGATGCCATCGACATAGACTTCGGCATCGAGGCTCGGCTCGGTGTAGGGATAGTACGAGGGCTTGAACCGGACGCCTTCAAAGCCCATCCGGTGGTAGAACTCACGGAGGATGCCCAGCAGGTTCCCAAACGTCACATCCTCGTCCATCACGATCCCTTCCAGCTGCTCGAACTCGGCAAGGTGGGTGGTATCGATGGTCTCGCGCCGGTAGACCCGGCCGATGCAGAACGCCTTGACGGGGGGTGTTGGGTTCTCTGCGAGGTACTGGATCGAAAGGCTCGTCGTGTGGGTGCGGAGCACGCACTGCTCGGCCTTCTCTTCTTTCCAGACGCCGCCCCAGCCGGTGGATGATGTGTCGCCGCCGGACTCGTGCATTGCCTTGACCCGCTCGTAGCCGGCAGGGAGGGGAAGCGTTTCCCCGAGATAGAACGTGTCCTGCATCTCCCGTGCCGGGTGGTCCTGCGGCTGGAAGAGGGCGTCGAAGTTCCAGTAGGACTGCTGGATGATACTGCCGTAGAGTTCGGTAAATCCCATCTCGAGAAGGATCTCCCGCATCTCAGCGATAATCCGCTGGTAAGGATGGATTTTCCCGGGATACGCCTTTTTGGGGAGATTGGTCACGTCATACCTGCGGAGGTTGAGGTCCTTCCATTCCCCGGAGAGGATCTGGTCGCGGGTGAGCGTGCCGGTCTCTTCACGGAGGTCAAGCCCGGATTTCCCGAGCGCCAGACCGGTGGGGGTGATCTCAAGGGTATGGCCGACCGTTTCGGTTTCCTGCAGGAGGTTGCGTTTGATCAGGTCTTTGACCCGGGCCCCGCCGGCCTGCGGGTGTTTCAGCGCCGCATCGTCATCCGCGGTTGTGGCGCCGGCAGCCTTTGTGACCATGCCCCCGGTCACCGTCACCAGCCCTTTTTTCCTGAGCTGGCCAAACCCGATCTTGAATGCCGGCAGTTTCTGGAGGCCGGCAAGCGAAATTCCGTCGCCGATGCCCACAAGGACCTGTGTTTCCGGCAGGCCGCTTTTCAGGTATTCCTCTCCTTCCGCCGTATAGACAAACGTCTTTTTGACGGTGCGTTCCAGCCGGACAAGCCCTTTGTCCATGGCAAGATGCGCCCACTGGACCACTGCTTCCGGCGTTGCATTCAGCTGTGCAGCAAGAGACACAATATCTGCATGCCGGTCCTGTGCGAGCGCAACAAGCAACCGTTTCTCGTTCTGGGTCAGGTCTGCCATGCTCACACCTCGATTGTTTCTGCCGCCACGTCCATCTTCTCCCGGAAATCCTTTAAGAATGTGACCACCCGCTCAGCGGTATCTTTCTTGCACTGGCCGCAGGTAATCTCGCCGGCAAGGCACTTCCGTCGGATCTCTGCCAGAGCCGCATCGTCGGTCACCATGTGGAACACGTTGAGCAGGTAGAGCGAGCATTTGTCCGGCTCGCCGCCGAGCTTTTTTTGTTCTTCAAGCGTCATCCGCCCGCCGGTGATCCCGCTCATCACTTTCTTTCTCACCGCTGCTTCCGGCTCGTAAAAGGAGATGATGCTCTCGGGGATGCTCGATGACATCTTCCCGCCGGTCAGGCCCGGCATGAAGATATGATAGGTCGAGGAGGGAGTGAAAAATCCCCATCCGCCGTGTGCCAGTTCAATCTCCCGCACCTTGACACTCACGGCGGCGCATGGTGCTCCCCGGATATCGACATGGCCTTCGTATTTTTTCGCGCCCGGGAATGCTTTTTTCACGTCCTCCAGTGCCGCATCGGGAGCGTTCTTTGACCGGACGCTGACATAGCCGTCGCGTTCCTCGATGGTGAACATACGCAGCTTGTGGGCGACGCCCCGGGTCAGCCGGATATGGGGGTCCTGGTCGATTCCCACGGGCACGATCGTCGGGGCCGGCGCCCGGTCGATCTGGGGATACAGGATATCGGCGACCTGCGTGATCACCGCATCCGCATGGGCAAGATCGGTTTCGGGCGTAAACCCGTAGATTGCCGTGAGCTCGGAAAAGTTCACCTTCATCGCCGCTTCAAACGCGAGATCCTTGAGCCGCTCGTTTTTGCTCTGGAAATACGTCGTCCCGGCAAATCCCAGTGCGTAGAGACAGGCAAGATATTCTTTGCCGTAATTCCTGCAGTTCTCCCACGACATATCCCGCACCGCATGGGCTTCCCGGTCGGCGATCGTCACGTACCCGTTGCCGCCCTGCTGCACGTGCCAGACCACCTCTTTCATCACCATGAGGTGGCCGAGGTGCGGGTGGCCGCTGGGCATGAACCCGGTAAGGACGTGGAACGGACTGCGGTTTTTTATCGCGGATGCAATCTGACGGTAGTCCCGCTGGCCGACAACAATCCCCCGCCGCATGAAGTACGGTATTTCAGGAAGATCGGCAGNNGCTCACAGTTTGATTCGTGCAAATTCGACGAACTGTATACCGGTAGTATGTACACAGCCAAACAACATCTTCTTTTTGACACTGTGCGCCATCCGGACAGACCGCGAGATGACGCTCATGGGTAACACCGCTTCTTTCTCGACGGCATGCACGAGCAGGTCGGAATGGACATTTTTCCCGCAGTAGACCCGGAAATGGTGGCCGAACTTATAGCCGGTCCTCGGCGTCAGGCCATGACGGCGGAGTTCCGCGTAGACCTTGCTTTTTTCCGCCAGTTCCCCGTCAGCACTAACGGCGTCGGCAAAATAGTCAAACGGGCTGACCGGAACGGTATCTTTGGTGAGGGTAACACAGCCGGTGTCCATCAGGTACAGCAGTTCCACGGGGGAGAGCATCAGCCGGGCATCATCCAGCCGTTTCCCGAACCCCACCTGTTCAAGTGCGGAATGTGCAGGAACGGTCACCATGCCGGATTTTCCCACAAGAATTGCGGCATGCGGCGGCAGAGCCGGTACCGCATCCCCGTCATGCCCGGGTTTCTGGAATTTTATTTCGTAATAGGTGAGTTCATCCTCGTCATCGACAACCGCAAGCACATACTGTTTGCGCATGTTTTTCGACGCGGTCATCTCCTCGATAAGGGTGGCAACCCGGACCGGGTCCCGCTCGGAAAGGACCCGCAGGGAATAGAGGGATTCGCCGTTGCCGGGTTTTTCCCCGCGACGGAACACCCGGAAATCATGGGGACCGGTCTGCACGACATACCCGCGTTCCCTCAGGTCGTGGTAGACAAGGAAACTGCGGAGGAAATTGCGTTCCTGGGCATATTCTGCCAGCAGGGTATCAAACNNGTACCCGGCAATTTCCAGTTTCTGGCGGTGGAGGAGGTAGAGGGCTTCCTGCGGCGCGAGCCGGATCCCCTCTTTTTCCGGGCGGCCATACCCGCTCTGCTCATAGAGTATGCGTCCTTCACGCCCCGCGCGCACAGAAGTCCCGTCGAATGTGGCTTTCACGTACCCGGTATATGGGGACTGGGTGATTATAAGCACACGGGCTTACCGGACACACTCTGCACATCCACCGCCAGTAATTCTTAAAGGATACAAATGGGACAGTCAATCACTATAAAAAGGAGAAAAACCTACATTTCTGGTCAAATTGTATCTCATAGGTATTATCTGATATGCACGTCCCCCGGGTTGAAATTCAGACATCCGGGAAGATTTGGGTAATACTATAGAATAATTCGATCACCCACACCGGATGTTTTTAAAAAGGCCCAGTTCTCGTGGCGAANNATCAGAACAGCGACCCCGGATGCCGACGAAGGAGAACCGTCAACACAGGCGGTTTTCTTGCGCGCTCGACCGTCAATGGTCCGGGCATCCGGGCGGTCGTCTGGGTGCAGGGATGTCCCCTCCGCTGTGCCGGGTGTTTCAATCAACAATTCTGGTCTTTTTGTCGAGCAGAGCGGATACCTATACCGGAACTTGCCGCACGGGTCTTTGCAGTCCCGGGGATTGACGGGGTCACGTTTTCCGGCGGGGAGCCGTTTGCACAGGCAGGGGCACTTGCCCAACTGGGAACACTCATCAGGGACGCCGGGCTCTCGGTTGTTACGTTTACCGGGTATTCCGCAGAGGCACTCTTCGCGACCGAACGCGATTCATGGCGGTGGCTCATCAGCGTCACTGACCTTCTTATTGCCGGGCCGTACGTGCAGGAACTCGCCTGCGCTGACCCGCTCATCGCGTCATCCAACCAGCGGGTAATTCCTCTGTCGGGCAGGATTCCGGCAGACTCCGGCAACCGCGACAGGCAGACCGCACCCGTCGAATTTTCCATCTCTCCGGACGGGACATTCACCACCACCGGTTTTCCTGACCGGCAGCTGGCAGGAGTCATCGCATCACTCGGGCAGGAGGAGTAACACATGTCACATTTCAGTCGTATCCGCACACAGTTCCGGAACCGGGAAGCGCTGGTCCGCTGCCTGCACGAGCTGGGCTGGACGGTTGAAACAGATGCCGTGGTGCAGGGATATCGCGGACAACAAGTGGTGGATATTGCCGTGAAAACGTCGTCAGGCTACGGGATCGGATTTATCCGGAACAGCGACGGCATGTATGACATGGTTGCCGACTGGTGGGGCATCAACGATGCCGGGCAAAAAAGCATTCTTGACAGGCTCGGGCAGCAGGCCCAGAAAATCCAGGTGGAATATGCAAAATCGATGGTGCTTGAACAGACAGCAAAACAGGGATTTGGCGTGGTATCGGAAACAACGGATGCTGACGGGACCGTCCGTATTGTCGTGCGGAGGTGGGCATGAGCCAAGACCCCTTTGAAGCTGATTTCGGGCGGCGGCTCAACATCTCGCTGCGGGCACGGGTTACCCTGATCGTGGTTATCANNGGGTGATTGCCCGGGTCCGGGACGTCTGTGAAAAATGGGAACCGCCCCGCCAGTGCCTGACCTGGGATATCGTGGACGGTTTTTCTGTGATTGCCGGTAACAAAAACTTTCTTTCGTCGGCAAAAGACCCGCTTGCCGCGCTTGACGATATGGGAAAAACCGACGAGAATGCAATTATCCTGCTCAAGGATTTCCATGAATTCTGGAATAACCCGCAGGTAAAACGCAAGATCCGCAACTGTGCCCAGAAGTTCCGGTACAACCGGCGGTCTATGGTGATTGTCACCTCATCCCAGAAAGTGCCCGGCGAGATCCGCGATGATGCGGAGATCATCCAGTTCCCTCCCCCGGGTGCGCCCGAGTTAACCCATGAACTTGACACCCTGTGTGCCAGCAGCGGGATCACCTGCACCCTGTCAAAGGCCGGAAAAGAGAAACTGATCCAGGCGGCACTCGGCATGACGCTCAACCAGGCACGCCGGTCGTTTGCCCGGGCGATTGTCTCGCACGGGACGATCGATGACCGGGACATTGACCGGATCATCTCCGATAAAAAAGATATG